>NZ_JBAFWT010000004.1:0-276730 GCF_043195195.1 Roseixanthobacter psychrophilus | reverse complement strand
CCCAAAGCTATTGTCAAGCGCGTTCAAATGCGATTCCCCTGCCGCTCCTGCGGCGCAAGCTTGAGGATATGGCGCTGACGGTGCAGGCTCGTCGCGTCGAGGGATTCGCGGCGGCCCTTGATCTGGTCAAGACCAATGACGGCGAGTACCTGTCCCGCAAGCTCGAGCAGTCGCTCGCGGCGATGACCGTTGCGGCGCAAGGCACGCTGGCGGAGCATCTCGGCGACATCGACAGCGGCAGCGCGTGGGTGCGGTGGCTGATGGGGGCTGGCGCGGCCCTCGCGCTCCTCACGATGCTGTGGGCCACGTGGATGCTCTACACCGTCGCCACCACCGACGCGCTGACCGGCCTGCTGAGCCGCAACCAGATCTGGGAATTGTTCAGCGCGCGCAATGGCGGCGCATATTCCAAGATGGCCGCGATGCTGTTCGTGGATATCGACCGCTTCCGTTCGGTCAATCAGGTCTTCGGCCCGGCGCGGGGCGATGCGTTGCTGGCCCAGATCGGCCGGCGCCTCAAGCGGATTGCAAGGGGGCATCACGTGGGGCGCCTGGGCGGCGACGATTTCGCCATCTGCGGGATCGGGATCAGCGCGTCGGAAGCGGAGGAACTGGGCATCGCAGCCGCCGCGATCATCGCCCGCCCCTTCACCATCGATGGCCGGAGCCTGCATCTCACGGCCAGCATCGGGGTCGCACACGTCGACACATCCGGCGATGTGGACCTGCGTCAGGGCGCGGACGACGCCATGTATGTCGCCAAATCCCGCGGCGGCAACCAGGCGGTCGCGTTCGTGCCCTCGATGCATGATTCACGCAAGGAGCAAGCCGAGCTTGAGGAGCATCTGCATTTTGCGCTGGACAGTGAGGCGGAGTTTTCCGTCGTCTACCAGCCGGTGGTGGGCATCGCGAGCGGCAAGCTGATCGCCCTCGAGGCGCTGGCCCGGTGGACCCATCCGCTGCTCGGTCCGATCCCGCCATTGTGCTTCATCGAGCTGGCGGAACGCAGGGGCTTGATCATTCCCCTGGGCCTCAAGCTCATGAGCGTCGTCGTGCGCCAGGCGGCCATCTGGCACGCGCGCTATCCCGGGAGATGCCCGGTCATCAACATCAACATTTCTCCGTCCCAGTTCGCCACCGGCGACGTCATCGCCGACCTGGTCAAGCTGCTCCTGCTTCACAACCTGCCGCCCAGCTCGTTCTGCATCGAGTTGACCGAGCGTGCCTTTGCCGACACCCACGCCCTGCGGGCCTTGAAGGATGCGCAGCAACTGGGCTTCAAGGTTGCCATGGACGATTTCGGCATCGGCTATTCCTCCTTGTCACAACTGCCGCGCCTTCCCCTCAGCTCCATCAAGCTTGACCGCAGTTTCATCTGCAATGCCTCGCAGAGTCCCGGCGACGCCGCGATCCTGATCGCCATCGTCCAGCTCGCCCATACGCTGAAGCTCGATGTGACGGCCGAAGGCGTGGAATCGCCCGAGCAGCTCAAGCTCGTGGCCGAGGGGGGATGCGATGCCGTGCAAGGATATGTCTATTCCCGCCCGCTGAGCGTGGAGGCGCTCGCCCCCTTGATGTCGGGGGAGAGCGCGTTGCTGCCGAAGCCGCCGGAAGATGAGAGCCGGGCCTCGTTTTGCACCGCTGCGCCCACACCCGCGCTTCCGGCGTGAGGGTGGCGGGCGACCGGCGGCACGGCCAAACGCCGCCGGTGCCTGTGGCGAGGCACCTATGGCTGAACGCTGCGCACGCCCTCGGCGGTCACTGACGGGCTCAAAGCCCTGGCCGCGGTCTCGATGACAGCCGCCACCTCCTTGGGATGGGATTCGTACACCGAATGGCTGGCGCCGGGGATTTCGACCGTGTGGCTGTTGGCCCGGGCGTAGTACCAGCGCTCAAGATCGGGATTGATGATCTGGTCGCCGCCCGCGACCACGCCCCAGCTCGGCTTGGTCTTCCAGGCGGCGGCGGTCAGCGGCGTGCTGAAGACGCTGGCCGCGGCCAGGACCTGCGAGCGGGCGACGAAGTCGGCGCGGGCGCGCGGCAGGTCGGGGGCGAACAGCTTCGGGAATTGCGCGGGGTCGAGATAGGTGTAGCCATCCGCCGTCTTCTCGATGGCGCCCGGGGTCTTGGCGAGCACGCTCGGGGTCTTGCGGCCGAGCGCGGCCTCGTCTTCCCCCACGTCGGGCGCATGCGCGGCGACATAGACCAGCCCGACCACCTTGGGGTCCACGCCGGCCTCGGTGATGAGCGAGCCGCCGTAGCTGTGGCCGACGAGCAAGGTCGGCCCATCCTGGAGATCGAGTACCCGCTTGGTCGCCGCGACATCGTCCGGGAACGAGGTTTCCGGTTCCTGCACCATGGTCACCTTGAAGCCGTCCTGGGTGAGGATGTCGTAGACCGGCTTCCAGCCGGACGCATCCACCCAGGCGCCGTGGACCAGGACGATGTTCTTCAGCGGCTCCGCCTGCGCCGATGCGGCGGTGGCCAGGAGCAAAACGGACGCAGCGAGAAGAGGGAATGCTTTGGACGTCTTCATGTCGGGAAGTTCCTGTTGGATTTTCCCGTGATATTACAGGCGCCCGCCGATCCGATATTTCCTCGCGCCCGCTCGTTTGTCTGTATCGCACGTCACCGGCGACGGTTGGCCCGGAGGAGGTGCGCCAGCGACCCCGGCGCAGGCGCGGCCGAAGACCCGGCGGAAGCCCTTGGAGACGCTATGAATAAATCTGTTCAAGGGCGTCCCGCGCGGGAACCAACGGCAACGCTGATGGTTGTCCATGGCTGCGACCTGATGCCCGCGCCCCCTGGCGCGGCATCCGACCATCTGTGCTGGGACCCATGGCCAACTGGAAACTCAAGCTCTCCCGACCCATCACCCTGTCGCGAAGCGCCGGCGGACGGACCCTCGTGACGCTTCGCGACGCGGCCGGCGTGCTGCATCCCCGCTTCGATAAACTGCGTTGTCCCACCAAGACGCTCGCCATCGAGCTGCTCGGGGAAGCCGCCGAAAACGAAGGCCGCGAGGCGATCCGGGACGCGACCGATCAATTGGCCCGCTTCCTCGCGGAGCAGCGCGTGACCCCGGCCTAGGACAAGGCCGCCGGGAACCCTTGCCCCCGGCGGCGCGCGTTCACTTGGTGTCGCGGATCGCGTCGAGGGTCTTCTGGCCGAATTGCTGGGAGAATTTGGCATAGGCGGGCTTCAGCGCCTCGGCGAACTTGGCCTTGTCCACCACGTCCACCACCATGCCGGACTCCTTGAGCGTCTTCACGCCGCTGGTCTCCAGTTCCTCGACCTTGGCGCGCTGCGCGGTGATCGCCTTGGCGACGCCGTCGCGGATGATCTTCTTGTCCTCGGCACTCAGCTTGGCCCAGGCCGTGGGAGAAATCATGATCACGGTCGGTGCGTACACATGCCCCGTCAGGCTGAGATACTTCTGCACCTGGAAGAACTTGGCGGTGATGATGTTCGACAGCGGGTTCTCCTCGCCATCCACCACGCCCTGCTGCAGGGCCGGATAGAGCTCGGGCCAGGCGATCGGGGTGGGGCGGGCGCCGAGCTGGCTGAACGCGGCGATGTGGATCGGGTTTTCCATGGTGCGGATGGTCAGGCCGGACATGTCGGCCGGGGTTTCCACGGCGCGCTTGTTGTTGGTGAGGTGGCGAAAGCCGTTCTCCCCATAGCCCAGGCCCACCAGGCCCTTGGTGCCGAACTTGGCGAGGATGTCCTGGCCGATCTGCCCGTCGAGGACGGCCCGCGCATGGGGCGCGTCGCGGAACAGGAAGGGAATGTCGAACACCAGGACATCCGGCACGAAGTTGCCGACCACCGAGGTGCTGGTCATCGCCATGTCGATGGTGCCGAGCTGGAGGCTCTCGACGATTTCCCGTTCGCCACCAAGCGTCCCGCCGGGAAAGATATCCACCTTGATGCGCCCGCCGGATTCCCCCTCGACCGTCTCCTTGAACGCGGTGGCCGCCGCGCCGAAGTGGCTGTTCATGGGGTTCACGAAAGTATATTTCAACGTCGTCTGCGCCGAAGCGCTTCCCATCGCGGCGAGAAGCAGCGCGCCGATCATCCAAGTCTTCATGTTCATCTCCTGGCTCTCGTGGGGTCGGATTTTTCAAGAATTCTCAAGGTTCCCGGCGGCTCGGCCGGGAGCGTGCTGTGCCTGATCAGGCGATGCGAAAGCGCGCGATCATGGCCGGGTCCGGGTCCAATCCGAGGCCGGGCGCGGTGGGGACGGGCAATTTCCCGTCCACGGGGAGCGTCGCGCCGAGATACAGCTCGTCCTCGAAGTCGCAATAGAGCCGTTCGAGCATGGGCACGGCGCGCTGGGAGGCGCTGATGTGAAGGGTGGCGATCTGCCCCGGCCCGAACAGCGCGCAATGGGGCAAGAACTCGATGGCACTGGCCTCGCAGAAGGCGGCGATCTTCATGAGTTCGCTGATGCCGCCGGTCTTGGCGACGTCGGGCTGGGCGATGTCGATCGCGCCGGCATCCACCATGGCGACGAAATCGTGCAGCGAACCGGCATTCTCTCCGGCGGCGATCCGGTGGATGCCCTCGGCGCGCACCCGCGCGAGGCCGCGATAATTCTCCGGCGGCCAGATCGGCTCCTCCAGCCAGAGCAGCTTCAGGTTCGCCATGCGCTGCTCCATGGCGAGCGCCTCGGCGACGCTCCACGGACAATTGACGTCGAGCATGATGGCGGCATCGTCCCCCGCCGCCTCGCAGGCCGCCGCGATCTCGGCATAGCCCACCTCGTGCAGCTTGATGTGGCGATAGCCCTCGCTAATCGCGCGGCGGGTGGCGGCGGCGACCCCCGCCTCGGAATCGTAGCGCAGCAGGCTGGCATAGACCTCCACCTCCTCGGCGAACGCCCCGCCCAGCAGGTTCACCAGCGGCTCGCCCGCCGATTTCGCGGCGATGTCCCACAGCGCGATGTCGACCGCCGAAATGGCGTACATGGTGGGGCCGACGCGACCGAAATTCTGCAGGCCGAACTCCAGCTTGTGCTTGATCCTGGAGATCGCGGCGGCATCCTCGCCCAGCACCAGCGGCAGCACCCGCGTCTCGATCAGGCTGCGCAGCGAGACGTCCTCGGTGCGCGAGAAGGCTTCCCCCCACCCCACGAGGCCGGTGTCGGTCTCCAGCCGCACCAGCATGGTGTCGAAGGTGTTCTTGGGCGCGCTGGTGAAGGCCCATACGGGCTTGGCGTCGCTCTGGAAGGGGACCGCGACGAGGATGCATTCCGCCTTGACGATGCGTCCGGCGCCAGACATCGGCCTGAGGGTGGGGCGGGCACGTTGCGCAAGATTCACGGGCAACTCCGATCGATAACGCCTCATTTCGTGCCGAGGACATCCGGCAGGAACAGGCTGATGGCGGGGACGAGGGTGATGAGGCCGAGAACCAGGATCTGGATCGCGAGGATCGGATAGATTTCCCGGTTCAGAAGAGACATCGGAACCTTGGCGACCAAGCCGGTGACGGCCAGCAGGCTGCCCACCGGCGGCGTGATCATGCCGAGGTTGAGGTTGACGATGACGATGATGGCGAAATGCGTGGGGTCGATGGAGAGCGCCGCCGCCATGGGCGCGAGGATCGGCGCGAGCACCAGCACCCCCGGCAGCGGCTCGATGAAGATCCCGAACACCAGCAGGAACACGTTCACCGCCAGCAGGAAGGCGATCGGCGAGAGGCCGAGCGAACCGATCCACTGGGTGAGCGCCTGGGGCGCCTGGGCGAAGGTGAGCAGCCAGGCGAAGGCCATCGAAGAGGAAATGATCAGCAGCACGGCGGCGGTCATGAAGGCCGAGCGGGCGAGGATGCCCGGCAGCATGCGCCAGGTCAGGGTGCGATAGACGAACATGCCGCACACGAAGCCGTAGAACACCGCCACCACCGAGGCCTCGGTCGGCGTGAACGCGCCGGAATGCACGCCGAACACGATCAGCGCGGGCAGGATCAGCGCGGGAATGGCGATCCATGTCGCCCGCAGCGCCTGGGCGAGCGTCGGCGGCGTCCCGTCCGCCCTGAAGTTGCGTCGGTGGCTGGCATACATGTTGTAGCCGACCAGCGCGCCGGAGATCAGCAGGCCGGGCAGCACGCCCGCCACGAACAGGCGCGGCACCGAGACGCTCTCATCCTGCAGCGCATAGAGGATCATGACGATGGACGGCGGGATGATCGGCCCGACGAGCGAGGCCGCCGCCGTGATCGCCGCCGCATAGGCGGGCGGATAGCCGGACCGCCCCATCATCCGGATCAGCAGGGCGCCGGGGCCGGCCGCGTCGGCCACCGCCGAGCCGCTGATGCCGGAGAAGAAGGTGATGGTGAGGATGTTGGTATAGCCGAGCCCGCCCCGCTTGTGGCCGACGAACAAGGCGGCGAACCGCAGCAGCACCTCGGCCAGCGAGCCGCTGGACATCAGCTCCGCCGCCAGCAGGAAGAACGGGATGGCCATGAGCGGAAAGCTGTCGAGGCCGGCCACCATCTTCTGCACCACGATGATGGGCGTGAGGTCGGCCTGGGCGCTCGCCACCAGCGTCGCGACGGCGAGGGCGAAGCCGATCGGCACCCCGACGAGGAGCAGCACCACAAGCGCAGCGAACAGGATGAACGTGATCATGCCGTAGGCGCCTGTTCCGGCGAGAGGTCGTCGGAGCTGTCGAACGTGCCCCAGGCGACGAACCGGCCCGCCATCATGAACAGGTGCCAGAGGCAGAGCGCGAAGCCGACCGGGGCTGCGAGCGCCACCAGGGCGAACGGCATCCCGAGCACGGGCGTGGTCTGGTACCAGGAGCGCGCCACATAGGCCCAGCCGGCATAGAGCAGCCACAGCGTACAGCCGGCGACGATCAGCGCGACCACCAGGCGAAGCGCGCGCTGGAGCGGCAGCGACACCGCCGCCACCAGGGAATCCACCGCCACATGCCCGCCCACCCGCAGCACCGGCCCGATGCCGATGAAGGCCAGCCACACCATGATGTAGCGGCTCGATTCCTCGGCCCACACCAGGGTCCCGTTCGAGAGATAGCGCAGGGCGACGCCGACGAACACGAACACCGCCATCACCGCGAGCGCGAGGATCATCAGCCACCGGTTCACGAACATCACCGCCGTGTCCGTGCGCGTCACACCGCGTCGAAGCGCTGCGCCGAGACCTCCATCTGCACCCATCTCGATCTCCACCGGGCCGAAACCAGAAATGTTGATTGTCAACAATTGACCATAATCGAGCCCGTGCCACCGAAATGGTCAAGCCCATAAAGTCGCCAGCCGGGATCAAAAAATGAGCGGAGCTGTCGGTGGAGGCGCCTCGGGCGGGCGGCTCAGCCTCGCACGCCAGGAGTCCCGGCGGTGGCGGCAGTGCAGAAGGCGCGCCGGACTCTGGTCCCGTCCTGGCGGCTTGGTGCATCGCAAGCCTGAAGAATGGGCATGGCCCGTCCCCCTCCCCTGCCCTCCGCTTTGCCGGACGGCGCCGCCTGCGGCGGGCGGCGGAATGTGCCGGGAAGCGCCCGTTTGCGCGCACTCATCGGCTTTCTGACCGGCGACCTCACGCCCAGGGTGAAGCGGTTCCGCAGGAGAGCCGGGCCGGCTTTGGACGTCGCATGCGCAAATTGCGGGCACCGGACGCTGAAAAATTCACGTTGACGGACCGCTAGACTGTCAGCACGCTGATCACCACGAGAGAGGCAATGCTGAGACCGGGATGACCTGATAGTCAGCATACTGATTATCAGCGCCGATCCCTGTCTGCCGCGCCCTTCGCTCATGTGTTTGCTTTTGCGTGATCGAAAACAATAAAATCCAGAGTTCGCCGCGCCCCTTGAGACGCTTTCACTGCGAAATCATGGGGTTCGAAACTGCAAATGTGGACGTTGCTCAAGACGATCTTCATATTGATCAGAGGGGACTAAGACGATGTTGAAGCGCATCGTGCAGACCGGCGTAACGCTTGCCGTAATTCTTGCGGGAATGCAGGCCGCCAACGCACAGACGAAAATCCGGTTCGCACTCGACTGGATTCCGGGCTCCGCCCACGCACCCTTCCTCATCGCGCTGCAGAAGGGCTATTACAAGGCCGAGGGCCTTGATGTGACGGTCGATCCCGGCAAGGGCTCCACCGAGGTGGTCCGCCAACTGGCGGCGGGCGTCTACGACATGGGCTTCCCGGACATCAATGTCCTCGCCGAGTTCAACGCCCGCAATCCCGAGCAGGCTTTCCCGGTCGTGATGAGCGGCTATGAGCAGGCGCCGGCGGCGATCTTCTTCCTGAAGTCCAAGGGCATCACGGAGCCCAAGCAGCTCGACGGCAAGAAGCTCGGCTCGGCCGCGCACGATTCAACCTTCAAGCTGTTCCCGATCTTCGCCCAGATCAACGGCATCGATCTGCCCTCGGTGCAGATCCAATACATCGAGCCCAATCTGCGCGAGGCCATGCTCGCGCGCGGCGAGGTGGACGCCACCCCGGGCCAGCTCTTCAATGCGGTGATGCAGCTCAAGTCCAAGGGCGTGCCGGAAAGCGACATCGGCTACTTCATGTACTCCAAGTACGGCCTGCCGCTGTACAGCAACTCCATCGCCGCCAACAAGGCGTTCCTGGAGAAGAACCCGGAAGCGGTGCGCGCCTTCTTGCGCGCCACCATGAAGGGCGTGCGCGACATGGTGAAGGACCCCGAGGAAGGCGTGAAAGCAGCCCTCGTCTACCAGCCGCTGCTGAATGCCGACATCGAGCGCGAACGTCTCAAGCTGGCGATGGATTGCTGCATCATCACCGCCAATGTCCTGAAGGACGGGTTCGGCGTGATGGATACCGAGCGGCTGCAGAAGGACATCGAGCTGATCGCCAAGGTCAACAAGCTGCCGCGCGTGCCGACCATCAAGGAAGTCTATGACCCCTCCTACCTGCCGTCCAAGGCGGACCTGATGGTCAAGTGAGGCCGACCGGCCGGTCACGGCCGGACTGAACCAGGATGCCGGGACGGCAGGCGCCTCCCGGCATCTCGGCGTGCGGGGCCCCGAAGATGCGCGGAGCGCGCCCCGCCCCGACGGCACCGCGAGCCGAAGCTCCAACGAAAATGCCCACGAGGCCGTCATGACAGATATCGTCCAGGTTCCCTGCTTCATCGCGGGCCGCGAAATCCTCGGCGCGCGCTTCTTCGAGAAGCATAATCCCGCCACCGGCCGCCTCGCCGCCCATGTGGTGGAAACCGACGCGGACATGGTGGACCAAGCGGTGGGCGCGGCCCGCGCCGCACTCTCCGGCCCGTGGAAGCACACCACGCTGGAGGATCGTCTCGCGCTCCTGGAGCGGATCGCCGAGCGGATGGACGCGCGGCTCAGCGAGATCGTCGCGGCAGAGATCGCCGACACCGGCAAGCCCGTCACCATCACCAGCACTGTCGAGATCAAGCGCGCCATCGCCAATTTCCGCGCCTTCGCCGACATCGCGCGCGCCTCCGCCGCGGGCGGTTTTGAAACCGTGCTGGCGAACGGCGGGCGCGCCCGCAATCGCATCGTGCGCAATCCGATCGGCGTGATCGGCATCGTCGCGCCCTGGAACCTGCCGCTGCTGCTGCTGACGTGGAAGGTCGCGCCGGCCCTCGCGTGCGGCAACACCATCGTGGTCAAGCCGTCCGAGCATTCCCCGCGCACCGCCGTGCTGCTGGCGCAGATCGCGCGCGAGGCCGGCCTGCCGGACGGCGTGCTGAACATCGTCCACGGCCACGGCGCCGGCGCGGCCGGCAGCTTCCTGGTGAACCATCCCGGCGTGAATGCGCTCGCCTTCACCGGCGAGACGCGCACCGGCGAAGCCATCATGCAGGCGGCGGCGCAGGGCCCGCGCCCGGTCTCGCTGGAACTTGGGGGCAAGAACCCGGCGCTGATCTTCGGCGATTGCGACCTTGCGGCGGCCATCGCCGGCACCGCCCGCTCCATGTTCGACAATTGCGGGCAGGTCTGCCTGACCACCGAGCGCATCTTCGTCCATCGCTCGGTGGTCGAGCCGTTCGTGGAAGGCATCGCGGCGGCGGCGCGGGCGCTGAAGCCGGGCGATCCCATGGCGGCCGAAACCACCCTCGGCCCGGCCATCAGCGCCATGCAGCGCGACAAGGTGCTGGGCTATTACGCCCGCGCGAAAGAGGCGGGTGCCACCGTGATCGTCGGCGGCGGCGCGCTCGACATGCCGGCGCCGTTCGCCGACGGCTATTGGGTCGCCCCCAGCATCTTCACCGGCCTGACCGACGAGGCGGAGATCTGCCGCCGGGAAGTGTTCGGCCCGTGCGGGCACGTCTCGATCTTCGACGACGAGGACGAAGTGGTCGCGCGCGCCAACGCCACCGACTACGGCCTCGCCGCCACCGTGTGGACCCGCGACGAGGCCCGGCAGGATCGGGTCGCGGGCCAGCTCCAGAGCGGCACGGTGTGGGTCAATTGCTGGCGCGTGCGCGACGAGCGCGCGGCCTTCGGCGGCTTCAAGCGCTCCGGCGTCGGCCGGGAAGGCGGCGCCTGGTCGCTCGACTTCTATTCGGAAATAAAGACCATCTGCGCCCTGGAGCCGACCCGCTGAGGCACAGGCGCAAGGAGGAGCGACGCCCATGAACACCCATAGCCCCGCGCCCGCGGCGCAGCCCGCCGCCACGCGCAACGGCGGGCAGATCCTGGTGGATGCGCTGCGCATCCATGGCGCCGACCGGATCTTCGGCGTGCCGGGCGAAAGCGCCCTGCCGGTCTTCGATGCTTTGCACGAGGGCGAGAAGGGCGTTCGCTTCGTCATGTGCCGGCACGAGGCGAACGCCTCCCACATGGCGGAGGCGGACGGCAAGCTGACCGGCCTGCCGGGGCTCTGCCTGGTCAGCCGGGGGCCGGGCGCCATGCATGCGACCGTGGGCGTGCATACCGCCTGGCAGGATTCCACCCCGATGATCCTGATCGTCGGCCAGGTGCCGCGCACCACGCGGGGCCGCGAGGGCTTCCAGGAGATCAATTATGTCCGCGTGTTCGCCGACATGGCGAAATGGGTGGGCGAGATCGAAAGCGCCGACCTGATCCCGGAATATGTCAGCCGCGCCTATCACATCGCCACCCAGGGACGGCCGGGGCCGGTGGTGCTCTCGATTCCCGAGGACGTGCTCGCGAGCACCGGCGCGGTCGTCGACGCGCCGGCCTTCCACCGCGCCTCCCCCGCCCCGGCGGCGAGCGACATGGCGCGGCTGCGGGACATCCTGCAAGGGGCGCAGCGCCCGCTGGTGATCATCGGCGGCAGTACCTGGACCGCCGAGGCCGCAGGCAAGGTGAGCGCCTTCTGCGCCGCCAGCGGGCTGCCCGTCGCGGCCGGGTTCCGCTCGCAGGACCTCGTGAACAACGACCTGCCGCACTATGTCGGCCATCTCACGCTGGGCTCCAGCCCGGCCCTGACGGAACGGGTGAAGGCGGCCGACGTGCTGCTGGTGATCGGCGACCGGCTCGGCGAAATCACCAGCAAGGCCTATTCCGCGCTCGATGTTCCCGCGCCCAAACAGACGCTGATCCATGTGCACCCCGGCGCGGAGGAATTGGGCCGGGTCTATAATGCCGACTTGCCGATCCTCTCGGGCATGGAGCGCTTCGCCGACGCCCTTGCGGAACTGGAGCCGCTCGAGTCCGGCCCCTGGACCGACTGGGCGCACGCGGCCCGCGCCGAGTTCGAGGCGTTCCAGCAGCCGCCCACCCGCACCGCCGGCTTTGACCTCGGCAAGATGATCCTGCATCTGCGCGAGGTCCTGCCGGACGATGCCATCATCGCCAACGGGGCGGGAAACTACACCGTGTGGCTGCACCGCTTCTTCCGCTACCGGACCTTCGGCACGCAGATGGCGCCGAAATCCGGCAGCATGGCCTATGGCCTGCCGGGGGCCATCGCGGCCAAGCTGCGCCATCCCGAGCGGACCGTGGTGGCCCTGGCCGGCGACGGCTGCTTCCAGATGGCCTCGCCCGAGTTCGCCACCGCCGTCCATTACAAGCTGCCGATCGTCGTGATCGTCGTGAACAATGCGATCTACGGCTCGATCCGCATGCACCAGGAGCGGCACTTTCCCGGACGGCCGAGCGGCACCTTCCTGACCAATCCCGATTTCGCCGCCCTCGCCCGCAGCTACGGCGCGCACGGCGAGGTGGTGAGCGCCGACGCGGACTTCCCCGCCGCCCTCGCCCGTGCCCGCGCCACCGGCGGGCCGGCCATCGTCGAGGTGCGCGTCCCCTCCAACCAGCTCACCCCCGACATGATCCTCTGAGCGGCATCGCAGGGCGCAGTCGCGCGGGCGAAATTCGTCGGGACGAAGTTCGCCGGAATTTGCGGATTCATCGGTGGAAAGAACACTTTTCCAGCGTTTGACTCCGACGTTCTTCTTCGCCCGCCAAATGTTTCACATGAAACATTTGGCGCAAACACAGGCTTTGCGCCCCCCTCCCGGCCCGCTTGCCGGTAGGGGAAGGGGCGGGGAAGGGGCGGGGAAGGGGCGAAAATCCGATTCGCAGAAAATTCTTCGGCAAGGTCCTAAAACATCGGAACGGCCCGAACCGACACGTCCACCTCCATCGCCCGCAGGTCGCCGGCGCTGCCGATGAAGCCGCCGGAGATCGGGATCGCCTGTTCGGACGAGCGGGTGACGCCGACCCGGATGAGATTTGCGCCCGCCACCAGGCCGTTGGTGGGGTCGTATTCCACCCAGCCCGCCCCGGGCAGATAGACGCTGCACCAGGCATGGGTCGCCCCGCCGCCGACCGTCTCGCCGAAGCTGTCGGGATAGAGATAGCCGGTGACGAACCGGGCCGCGAGGCCGAAGCTGCGCAGCGCCTCCATCATCAGAACCGCGAAATCGCGGCATGTCCCGGTGCCCAGCGCCAGCGTCTCGGCGGCGGTCTGCGTCCCCGCCTCATGGCGCGCGCCATAGCGGAACTCGGCCCGGATGGCATGGGTGATCGCCTCCATCACATCCAGCGTACGGCAGGTGCCGCCATTGCCGAGGAACCGCCGCGCCCACTGGTCCACGGTATTGTTGGGGTCCTGCTGCTGGCGTTCCGCGAGGCGGGCGACATCGGGAATTTCCGAAGCGGGATAGGAAAAGGGAAACAGCTCCGCCGCCGGGTCGAGGCTGTAATTGGGCAAGGGCGGCCCTTCGGGATGGTGCGTGAGATCCAGCGTCGACACGATGTTGAGGCGCCGCGTGCGCAGATCCTCCGGCCATTCCAGGAAGCAGATGGAATTGTTGAACACATCATGCGCCCAGCGGATCGAACTCGGCTGCGGCTCCACCAGCAGATCGGCCCGGTGCAGGCGCAGGTCGTGGCTGTCGTCGGGGCGGATCATCATCCGATGGCGCGTCAGGCCGACCGGATTGTTGTAGGTATATTCGGTCGCGTGGACGATGTTGATCCGTGCCATGGGCCCTCATGCGGCAGCGTGTGCCAGCCTGGTCCGAAGAAATCAGATGGGAAAACGGGTGGGCCTCGCCGCAGGTCGGGCCAGGTCGGGCCGGCCGGTCCCTCGCATCCGCACATGCGCCGCGCCGATCTTTGCGTCGCCCATCCCAGTCCTCCCGGCCCGCTGCTCCCGGCATTCGCCGTGTCGCGGCAGACCGTAAAAGCCTGACCGTCGCAGAAGCGTCCACGATCTGTGTCGTGCGGCCGGCGCGCCGTCAAGGTTGCAATCCGGCGTCGATCCGGGGAAGACAGGGCCAAGCGTGGCGGCGGCTCATACAGGAGCCGCCCGGCCGAACCGCGCGTCGGCGCCTTCGAGGATCATTGATGAACGCCCAACTCGCCCTTGTGCTCCTGATGCTGGCCGTCGCGGTTGCCATGTTCATCGCCAACCGGCCGCGCATGGACGCGGTCGCGCTGCTGGTGATCGTGACCATGCCGCTGACCGGCATCATCACCATGGGCGAGGCCTTGGCCGGCTTCAGCGATCCCTCGATCGTACTGATCGCCGCCTTGTTCGTGATCGGCGAGGCGCTGGTGCGCACCGGCATCGCCCGGCGGCTCGGAGACTGGCTGGACGCCAAGGCCGGCGGCAGCGAGACGCGCCTCCTGGTGCTCCTGATGGCGGCCGTGGGCGGGCTCGGGGCCTTGATGAGTTCGACCGCCGTGGTCGCCATCTTCATTCCCGTCGTGCTGCGCATCTGCCAGAATCGCGGCACCGCGCCGAGCCGGCTGATGATGCCGCTGAGCTTCGCCGCCCTGATCAGCGGCATGCTCACGCTGGTGGCCACCGCGCCGAACCTCGTGGTCAACGCCGAGCTGATGCGCCAGGGCGCCCAGGGCTTCGGCTTCTTCAGCTTCACCCCGTTCGGCCTGCCCCTTCTGGTGCTCGGCATCGGCTACATGCTGTTCGCCCGGCGGATGCTGGGCGGCAAGGCGGGACCGGCCGTGGAGGCGAAGCGCCGGCCCAGCCTGCGCGACTGGGTCGAGGCTTATGGCCTCTCAGCGCGCGCCCACCGCGTGCGGCTCGCGCCCGGCTCCCCCCTGGCCGGCCGGCGCCTGGAAGAAGTGTCGCTGCGTGCGGCGGGCGTCAACCTGCTCGCCATCGAGCGCGGCACCCGCCGGACGCTGGACGTCATCCGCCCCATGGCCCGCACCCGCCTGGAAGCAGAGGATATCCTGCTGGTGGATGTGCTGGCGACCCCGCAGGAGCGCGAGGCGCTGTATCAGACCTGGCGGGTCGAACCCCTGCCGCTCGGCGACGGCGATTATTTCAGCGATCGCTCCCAGGAACTGGGCATGGTGGAGGTGATCCTCCCGGTCGAATCCCGGCTCGTCGGCAGCACGGTGCTGGAGGCGCGCGTGCGCTCGGAATATCAGCTCACGGTCATCGGCCTGCGGCATGGCGCGAAGGTGGTGGCGGACGACCTGCTCCACGAGCGGCTGAAAGTCGGCGATACGCTGCTGATGGTCGGGTTCTGGTCGTCCATCGGCGCCCTGCAGGACCATCTGGACGACATGGTGGTGCTGAACATGCCGGCGGAACTGGAAGAGGTTCTGCCCGCCGCGAGCCGAGCGCCCCAAGCCCTCGCGGTGCTGGGACTCGTGGTGGCGCTGATGGTCAGCGGCGTCATTCCCAACGTCCAGGCGGCGATCATCGGCTGTCTGCTCATGGGCCTGCTCCAATGCGTCGACTTCAACAGCGCCTATCGCTCGATCAGTTGGAAGAGCCTGATCCTGATCGTCGGCATGCTGCCCTTTTCGCTTGCCCTGCAACGCACCGGCGGGGTCGATCTGGCGGCCGACGCGGTGATCGCATTGGTGGGTGAGGCGGCGCCGCATCTGGTGCTCGGCACCATCTTTGTCATCACCGCGCTGCTGGGCCTGTTCATTTCCAACACGGCGACAGCGGTTCTCATGGCGCCGGTGGCGCTCGCCATCGCCAAGGACCTCGGCGCCTCCCCCTATCCCTTCGCCATGGTGGTGGCGCTGGCCGCCTCCTCGGCCTTCATGACGCCCATCTCCTCGCCGGTGAACACGCTGGTGGTCGGTCCCGGCCAATACAGCTTCGGCGATTTCGTGAAGGTGGGGGTGCCGTTCACCATCGTGGCGATGATCGTCAGCGTGTTTCTGATTCCGATCTTCCTGCCGCTTTAGGGCGGGAAGGCGGTGTCAATTTTTGGCCGATGACCGCGCCATGATTGCTTGCGCATCGCAGATGCATCAGCGTCCATCGATGGACGCTGATTTTCTCGCCCTGGTCGCGATTTTTGCAACCATCCTGTCGAGTGGCGCCGCGCTGCTTTGGGTTCTGCTGCGGCTTATCAAAGGACCCTAGAGGCAACCCCGCTTGGCAGGCCACGTGGCCGGGGGCCTGGATATCCCTCACCTGCGCCCCAGGGGACGGGTCGCGATCCAAATGACATGGCGCGCCCCGCCCCGCTTGCCGTTCGCGCGGACCCGCACTTCGTCGACAGCGAACCCGGTCCGGCGCAGGCGCTGGGAGAAGGCGGCGTCCGGCGCCGAGGACCACACCGCAAGCAGACCGCCCGGCCGCAAGGCAGCCCGCGCCGCCTGGAGCCCGGGCGCATCGTAGAGGCTATCGTTGGCGGGACGGGTCAGGCCGTCCGGCCCATTGTCCACATCCAGCAGGATGGCGTCATAGGGCGCCTCGGGTTCTCGGATCAGGGCGCCAACGTCACCCTCGCGGACCTGCACGCGCGGATCGTCCAGGCAGGCGCCGAACAGATCGGCCATGGGGCCCCGCGCCCAGGCGACCACCGCCGGCACCAGCTCGGCGACAACCAGAGTTGCGGCGCCGGGGAGGCCGGCGAGGGCGGCCCGCAGGGTGAAGCCCATGCCGAGGCCGCCGATCAGGACACGCGGCGCCTCCCGCCCTTGCAGCCGCTCACAGGCGAGCGCCGCGAGCGCTTCCTCCGAGCCGCTCAGGCGGCTGTTCATCAATTCCGTGGCACCGGCCATGATGGAGAATTCGGCCCCGCGCCGCATCAGCCGAAGCTCTCCCCCGCCATCGGGCACGGTTGCGGTATCGAGCTGGAGCCAGGGAATCACGGAAGGTACTTTCGAGCCGATCACGCATCTTGCGCGCGCCGCTACATAGGCCCAAGGCCGGCCTGCCCGCCAGATCCCCTTTGCGGCCGCGCGCCCGACCACTCCTGCGCCCAGAGTTCTGCCTTTCAATTGGAAAAGCCGGAGGTTCGCTGTATGAAGCGGCCCCATGCCGTTTGCTCAACGCGCGAAACCGATGCGACTCTGGGTGTTTGGCGCCCTCATCCTATGCACAATGGCCGACGTTTCGGCCAAGGCCGCCCCGCCTTGTGCGGCACCGGGCGCTTCTGGCGGGTGCGCGGACCGCGTAGCGGCGTCCGCGCAGGTGCCGAGACAGAACTGGACCATCGTCGAGGCGAAATCGCCCTTGGTCTCCAGTCGGCAGATCTCCGCCTCCATCTGGGCGGAACAGGATCAGGCCATCGTCGCGATCCGCTGCCTCGACGACCGGCTGGATTTTCTGTTTTCACCGAGCGGGTTGGCGGCGCCGCACGCCACGGCGAAAGTGACTTACCGCATCGGCGAGGGCGCTCCTATCACCGGCACCTGGGATGTGGCGCCCAACCGGCAGGACCTGCTCGCCCGCGACCCGGTCAAGCTGTTCGAGGCGCTGCCCGACCAGGGCGTGCTTTCTTTCCGCGCCGAGGGGCGCGCGAACATCGTTTATGCCGCGAGCTTCGCGTATCGCGGCATGAACGAGGTGCGCACCCGCTTCGCTGCGATCTGCGATTGGAAGGCGAAGCCACAGCCGGTGGCGCC
The DNA here is from genome assembly GCF_043195195.1 of Roseixanthobacter psychrophilus. Taxonomy (NCBI): domain Bacteria; kingdom Pseudomonadati; phylum Pseudomonadota; class Alphaproteobacteria; order Hyphomicrobiales; family Xanthobacteraceae; genus Roseixanthobacter; species Roseixanthobacter psychrophilus. The sequence goes on along the minus strand of NZ_JBAFWT010000004.1, from coordinate 259,438 downwards.
CCCACCACCGCCTTCTGCCCAAACCGCGCCGGCACCGCCGGCACAGCAAGAGGCGCCGGCGCAAGCTTCTTCCGGACAACCCATGCTGCCGCAACAAAACCCGGAGCCAGAGCCGCCGTTGCGGCGCCTGCCCGACGATCTGCGCCGGTAATCAGGCGCGGCGGGCGATCTGGCCCCAGGCGAGAAGAACGATGAGCGCGCCGACAACCGCGCCGATGAACCCGGCGCCCTGACCGGCCTGATACCAGCCGATGGCTTGGCCGAGATATGTCGCAACCAGCGCGCCGACGATCCCGAGCACGGTGGTGAGGATGAACCCCTGCGGCTCGTTCGCGCCGGAATAGATCAGTTTCGCGACAATGCCGGCGACGAAGCCGATGATGATGGTCCACAACACGCCCATGCTACCCTCCAGGCTGGAAACACGCCACCAACGGCGACTGTCTTGCTTGGGTTCCACCCGCGCCCTTTCATCTGCGCAGGGGAAAGCCCGCCCGGTCAAGTCCTAGCTGCGCCGGCAGGATAAGGCAGCCGCGGGACTTGAAGCGAATAACCTCTCCCCCACGGGGAGAGGTCGGCCGCGCAGCGGGCGGGTGAGGGGGCAGAGCTTCCCCCTCACCTCGGGGGATGGTGGGGTTGCGACGGCCGTTCCTGGATTTGGCCAGCGGCCGGGCTCAGGATGCGGCCGCGGCTGCCATGGTTTCATCAAGGCCGCGATAGGCCAGAGTCAGCAGGCGGGTAAACCTAGCACTCCACGCCAGCTGACCGGGTCCGTCGCCGATAAGGTCCTGGCGGATCTCAATGGCGACATGGGGAATCCCACGCCGCTCCCCGTGCACAGGAATGGTGTAGTCCGTGTCATCGCTCACGTTGTAGGGCTCATTGTCGCCGACGACGAGACCATCCTCCCGTCTCAGCAGCCCCAGCAGCAGATGGGCGAGGCGCGGGTCGCGATTATAGAGCACCCCCGCATGCCACGGCCGCGCGGCATTGAGGTACACAGGTGTAAAGCTGTGCATCGATACCAGGACGACCGGGCGGCCAGCCAGCCGCCGCGTCTCCAGCTCGGCTTCGATGCGATCGTGATAGGGCTGGAAGATCGCCCGAGCACGGGCCGCCGCCTCGGCCGCGCTCACCGAGAGATTGCCGGGAATGCCGGTGCGCTCGCTGACCTCCGGGATCGACGTCGGCGTTCCCGGAGGTCGATTGCAGTCGATGACCAGGCGCGAATAATTCTGCTGGATTAGCGTCGCGTCGAGTGCATCGGCCAAAGCGCGCGACACGCCGGCGATTCCGATGTCGATGGCGATGTGGCGGCGGCATTCGGACTGCGGAAGCCCGAGGCGGCCGAGGACGCGCGGCATGGCGTCGCCGGCATGGTCTGCGACGAGAAGGAACGGTGACCGCCCCCGCGCGTTATGGACCGTGACCGGCGCCGGCTCATCGGCTCCCAGGAAAGTATGCGCCATAAGATTCCTTGGACTTCATCGTTCGCTGAACGGCGCGATCTCCCGGAGGAATCGCGACGCCAGCTATACTCTATAGGGACTTGGGGCGGCAGCGGCCCAGGTGGTTTCCAGGCATGCGCTCTTCAGATGCCGGTTATTTAGCCAGCCTTTGCCGGCGATGATGTGACAATCATCGGCGGCCTGGGCCGGATGATGGTAATGTCGAGGGACAAGACTCGGCAAGGACATCGCGCGGACGAAATTTGCCCAGGCAAAGACTCGACACTGTGACGACCACGACCTGATCTTTTGCCGGCGCGTTGAGCGCAAACCATAGGGCTTTGCTCGCGCCGTCTCCGGAGACTTTCGATGAAGATTCACGCCGGCTACCAGATAGCCTACGATTGCCCGCAGCCGACCCCCATGATCTTGACCCTGAGCGTGCACCCTTCGCGGGTCGCCGATCTTCTGACCCCGGACCGGGTCATGCTCGACCCCTCGGTACCCGTGAACACCTATCACGACAGTTTCGGCAATTTCTGCCACGTCATCAACGCGCCCGCCGGGCGGCTGACCATGTCCGCCGATTTCACGATCCTGGACCCTGGGCAGGCGGACGTCTATGCCCCCCACGCGCAGCAGCATGCTCTGGGCAACCTCCCCGTGGAAGCGCTGCTCTATCTGCTGGGCAGCCGCTATTGCGAGACCGACCGCCTTTCCAACATTGCCTGGTCCCTGTTCGGACAGGTGCCCAAGGGATGGCCGCTGGTCGCCGCGATCTGTGATTATGTCCACGGCCACATCACCTTCGGCTATGCCCATGCCAGCCCGACCAAGACGGCGTTCGACGCCTATACGGAGCGGCGCGGCGTGTGCCGCGACTTCGCCCACCTTGCCATCACACTGTGCCGCTGCATGAATTTGCCTGCGCGTTATTGCACCGGCTATCTCGGCGATATCGGCGTGCCGCCGGATGGCGCAGCGATGGATTTCAGCGCCTGGTTCGAGGTCTATCTCGGCGACCGCTGGTATACGTTCGATGCGCGGCACAACAAGCCCCGCATCGGCCGCATCCTGATGGCGCGCGGCCGCGATGCCACCGACGTCGCAATCGTGACGTCCTTCGGCCCCTGCACCCTGGCCAGCTTCCAGGTGACCACCGACGAAGTCGCCTAGAAAGGGTCGCCGTTTCCCTCAGAGCGCAAGGCTTCGAGGGCGCATGAAAAACCGATGCCGCCAGGCGGCATCGGTTCGGAGGCGGGTGGGGTCAACCGGCGCCGCTTAAGATCTCGCGCTTGCCCGCATGATTGGCGGGGCCGACGATACCCTCGGTCTCCATGCGCTCCATCAGGCTGGCCGCCTTGTTATAACCCACCTGTAGCCGGCGCTGGATGTAGGAGGTCGAGGCCTTGCGGTCGCGCAGCACGATCGCCACCGCCTGTTCGTAGAGGTCCCCGGTCACCTCGCCGAGGGCGCCCTTGTCGAACACCGCGCCATCCTCACCCTCGCCGGCCCCTTCCGCGTCATCCTCACTAGTGACGGCATCGAGATATTCCGGCCCGCCCTGGGCTTTCAGATGCGCCACCACCTTCTCCACTTCGCCGTCGGAGACGAAGGGACCATGGACGCGGGTAATCCGCCCACCGCTCGCCATGTAGAGCATATCGCCCTGGCCGAGCAGTTGCTCCGCGCCCATCTCGCCGAGGATGGTCCGACTGTCGATCTTCGAGGTCACCTGGAACGAGATGCGGGTCGGGAAATTCGCCTTGATGGTGCCGGTGATGACATCCACCGACGGGCGCTGGGTGGCCATCACCAGATGGATGCCGGCGGCACGGGCCATTTGCGCGAGACGCTGGATGGCGCCTTCGATTTCCTTGCCGGCGGTCAGCATCAAATCTGCCATCTCGTCGACGATGATGACGATGAACGGCAGGGCCGAGAGATCCATGTCCTGCTCTTCGAACAGCGCTTCTCCGGTCTCCCGATCGAAGCCCACCTGGACCTGGCGCTTGATGACCTCGCCCTTTGCCCGCGCCTCCGCCATGCGGGCATTGAAGCCGTCGATGTTGCGCACCCCAAGGCGGGACATTTTCTTGTAGCGGTCCTCCATCTCGCGCACCGCCCATTTGAGCGCGATGATGGCCTTCTTAGGGTCGGTCACGACCGGCGTCAGCAGATGGGGAATGCCCTCATAAACCGACAATTCCAGCATCTTGGGATCGATCATGATCAGCCGGCAGGCCTCGGGCGCATGCCGATACAGCAGCGAGAGGATCATGGTGTTGATGGCCACCGACTTGCCCGAGCCGGTGGTGCCCGCCACCAGCAGATGCGGCATGCGGGCGAGATCGACGATCACCGGCTCACCGCCGATGGTCTTGCCGAGCGCGATGGCAAGCTTGGCATGGGCCGCATCAAGATGCGGGCTCGCCAGCAGCTCGCGCAGCCACACCGTGCCCCGCCGCCGGTTCGGCAATTCGATGCCGATCACGTTGCGGCCTTCGACCACCGCCACGCGCACCGAGACAGCGCTCATGGACCGGGCGATATCGGCCGCCAACCCGATGACGCGGCTGGACTTGGTGCCGGGCGCCGGCTCGAACTCATACAGGGTCACGACCGGGCCTGGATTGGCGTCGATCACCTCGCCGCGCACCCCAAAGTCACGCAAGGTCTGCTGGAGGATGGCCGAGCTTTGGTCCAGGAACTCTTCAGACAGCTCGAAATCGGGTTCCTCGGCCGGCGGCTCGCGCAGAAGGGACAGGTCGGGGAGCGTGTAGCGATCAAGCTCGCCTTCCTCCGCGTCCAGGAGTGGTAGGACGACCGGGGATGGCGGTTCGGAGGCGACGACCTGCGGAAGAACGGGGGCGGCCGGCGGGACGATCTCCGGGTGAAACTGCAGGGTCGGAAACGTCCAATGGAAGGATGCCGCGACGGCGGCGGAGACCGGCGGGAGTTCCGGCAGGCTCCGAACAGGCTCAATCTCCAAGTCGCCGAGGACCACGGCGTCCTCAACAGCCTCGACCTCCCCACGCGCCTCCGCGTCTTCTCTAGCCGGTGCGTCTCCAACAGCCTCCGCGCTGGTCAGTGCAGTAGCGGCCTCAACTGCGAAAGGCGGCGCGGCTTCAGTCGCCGCCGCCCAGATCTCGGCCTGGGGCAGCAGGTCTTGATCCGCGTTTGCTCCAAGGGCGAAGCTTTCGCCGATCTGGATCAGGCGGGCGAGCTTCGCCAGGGTGGCGGGCACCTGCGTTTCAACCGCGACCGGTGGCTCGCCCGGCTCCAGAGAAACGCTGTCGTGGGCCGGCGCTTGAATAGGCTCGATTTGCGACGTCGTCTCGTCCAATTCATCCATTGGCGCGTCCAGCACCGGCGGGCATTCGCAAGCCACCTCGCACGTCAGCACAGGCGCCGCCTCGGGCAAGCCCTCATCACGCACGGGCAGGTGGTCGGTTGCTTCCTCCACGCCGGCGGGCAAATCCAAATCGCCCGGCAGAACCGCGGATACGGCAAGACCAAGGTCGGGGAGAGAAATGGGGTCAAAATTTGCAACAGGGAGCTGTGGACCGGGCATGGCCGACGGCTCCGACATCGCGTTCCACGCCATGGTGCTGGTCTGCGTTTCCGGCTCGGTCTCCTCCACCAGGAAGCGCCAGGTCGGGCCGCTGGCCGCGACCGCCGCAGGTTCAAAAGTCGGAAGCGATTCGTTCGACACGGGGGAGATTTCAGCGAGCTGCCCGGAGGCCTTGTCGGCCGGTGCGTCCGCCGCACGCCGGGGCCGCAGAAAAAGGTCCGGCGTCCGCGTGAAACGGGTGTTCTCGTCGAGGGTAAACGGCCGCAGCCAGCTCGGCACCAGTTCGATCGCGACCCACGGCGAGGTCGGTCCGGCGGCGCCATCGCGGGGCAGCGAAGGCCGCGTCGGCGGCAGGGCGGCGCCGGCCCGGGCGGGGGCGGAAAAAGATGGCTCGAATGATCTGGGAGGGCGATTTGAAGAAGGCATGATCTTCCAGGACCCGGAGGGCCGGCCGAGCCGGCCGCGTTGCCTCCAGAGATACGGAGCCGGCGTTAACAGGAGGTTTGGAAAACACCATCGTCCCCAGGCCGGTACGCCCAGCGCAGGCGGCCCAATATGGCGCAGATACAGTATTTTCCGTCGCCCGCATCGGTTTCGGGATTATTTTCGGCGGCCCGGCAATCATTAACTCCGTGGAGTTTGAAGCCGCGCCTCAAGCGCCCGGGGAGGGCGCGACCGCGTGTGCCCCGGCCTGACGATGCCCGGCCCAAAAAATGCTGGAGAGGGACCGCTCACCGCTTTTGCGTCCGGACGCGGTATAGAAGATCAACTCTTTTCCCGGAGCCTGCCGATGCCCGAGCTGAATGGACCCGCCAAGACCGCGCTTTTCCTCGCCCCAGTGGTTGGGTGAGGCGGCATGACCTCATCGGCAGCGGCGCCGTCACCGGGCGACAATGACGCGTTCGCCCTGGTGTGCGCGTGCGCGACGATTCTCTATCTGAACGGCCAGACCACCGAGCGCACCATCGAGAACATCGCGCGGCTCGGCCGCGCGCTCGGCCTGTCCGTCGCGGTGTTTCCAACCTGGGGCGAGTTGATCATCCGCATGGAACCCTTAACCGGCCCTGGGATTTCGCGCGTGGAAGCCATCGTGGCGGCCCCGGTGGGCGTCGACATGAACAAGGTGACGCTGACCATCGAGCTCATCGACGAGGTCTGCGCCGACCGGATGGATATCGCCCACGCCCGCGCGGCGGTCCAGGACATCGCCCGGCTTCCGCCGGCCTCCACGCCGCGCTTCATCGGTTTGGCCGCGGCGGGAGCCGCGGCGCTGGGGGTCATCTTCGGCGCATCCGACCTGCCAAGCCTACTGCTGATCGCCCTGAGCGCCGGGGCGGGTGCCGCGCTGCGGCGCTTGCTTGCCCGCGTTTCACGCAATTTTCTGATGCAACCGCTGTGCGCGGCGTTGCTCGCCGGCCTGATCGGCGCCGCCACGTCGTGGCTCGTGCCGGAGGCCAACCTCTATCTGATCGCCCTGTGCCCTTGCATGGTGCTCGTGCCCGGGCCGCACCTGCTCAACGGATCGCTCGACCTCGCGCATCTGCGCATCGCCCTCGGTGCGGCCCGGCTGGGATTCGCGTCCCTGGTGATCCTGCTGATCTGCGTCGGGCTGATCGCCGGCCTGTCGCTGGGCCAAGCGTGCTTCCCCCCACCCGGCCCAATGGTGCCCGTGCCGCTCGCCCTCGATGTCGCGGCGGCGGGGGTTGCGGTCGCCGCGTTCGGCACATTCTTCTCCATGTCGTGGCGCACGCTGCCGATCCCTATCGCCATCGGCATGACCGCCCATGCGAGCCGCTGGGTGGCGATCGCCGACGGCGCTAGCCTCGCCGGTGGCGCGTTCATCGCCTGCCTGATCGCCGGCACCCTGGTTACGCCGATCGCGAATCGCATGCGGCTGCCGTTCGCCGCCTTTGCCTTCGCCTCTGTGGTCTCGCTTATTCCCGGCGTGTTCGTTTTTCGCATGGCGGCGGGGATGGTGGCGATCCTGGATGCCGGACGGACGGCCTCGCCGGACTTGCTGCTTCCACCGATTCTTGACGGCACCACCGCCGGCGCGATCCTGCTGGCCATGGCGTTCGGCCTCGTCTTGCCGAAAATGCTGCTGGAGCGGCTGTTCCCGTCCTGGGCTGGCATCAACCGCCATACCGCCTAAAGGTGAGAAGCCGTCCCCTTCATGAAAATCGAAACCCGCTTCGCTCGATAACCTCTCAGATGCCCGCTTTCGCTTTCACCTTGCGCCCGGGAGCCGGAGCGGAGGGCGTGACGAGGCTCGCATCAAGCACGGCCAAGGCAACCTTCGCTGCCTCTTCGATATGGCGACGACAGGCCTTCTCGGCCGCATCGCCATCCCCAGATGCGATGGCGTCGTAGATCTCACGGATTTCCACGATGCTGCGCGCCAACCGCCCGGTTTGGGTCATGGACGTGAAGCGCAGCAGGGTGATGCGGTTGTGCAGGCTGGTGAGCATCTGGGTGACGAACACATTGTCCGCCCCGTTCATCAGTACTTTGTAAAAACGTGTCTTCGCCTCGATCAAAGCCAGTTGCTCGTCGCTTTTCGCAGCTTTCACCAAGGCCTTGACCGTCTTGTCCAATTCCTTGACGGCGTCCGGATTCTTGCGCTCCGCGAACTGGCGGCCGGCATAACCTTCCAGCAGGGCGCGGATCTCATAGAGCTGGCGCGCCTCCTGCGCCGAAATGCTGCTGACGATAGGCCCGCGGTGGGGGATCGTCTGCACCAGCCCTTCCGCCTCGAGCTGGCGCAGCGCCTCGCGAATGGAGGTGCGCCCGACGCCGATCAATTCGCACAGCTCGCGCTCGATCAGCCTTTGGCCGGGCTTGAACAGGCCCTTGGCGATGGCGGCGCGCAGCTTCTCTTCCACCATGAGGCGCAGCGTTGCCGCTTGGCGTGTGATGTGTAGATCCTGATTGTCCATCGCCCGGCCTGACAAACGTGCGGTCCCGTTTTGCCATAACAGGCATGGCCTTCAAACCGCTGTCAATCTCACAGGAGAATATTGTCTGATTGACTGATAGAAGGGGCGCCGATAATTTTCCCGCACCGGCCACCCGCGGCGGCACCAAGCCGGCGAGCAAGCCAGATCAAAATGCCGGGGCAGCCCTCTGCTGGAAACACTCATCGAGGAAACCATGCGTATTCGCGCCGCCGTCCTGCGCGCCTCGCCCGTCGAGCGCCCCTATGCCGTCAACAAGCCGCTGAGCATCGAGACCATCGAGCTGGATCCGCCCGGCGCGGACGAAGTGCTGGTCAAGATCGCCGCCGCCGGCCTTTGCCATTCCGATCTTTCCGTCATCAACGGCGACCGCCTGCGGCCGACCCCCATGGTCATCGGCCATGAATGCGCCGGCGTGGTGGAGGAGGTCGGCGCGGGCGTCAGCGACCTGAAGCGCGGCGACAAGGTGGTGATGAGCTTCCTGCCCACCTGCGGCCATTGCATGCCCTGCATGGAGGGGCGCGCCCAATTGTGCGAGCCGGGCCACGCCGCCAACGGGCGCGGCACGCTGCTGTCCGGCGCGCGGCGATTCCATTGCGACGACGGCCTGCAGCCCTATCACCACAGCGGCGTTTCCGCCTTCGCGGAATATGCCGTGGTCTCCCGCCGCTCGGTGGTGAAGATCGATTCCGACATTTCGCTGGTGGAAGCGGCGCTGTTCGGCTGCGCGGTGATGACCGGAGTTGGCACCGTGGTGAACACCTGCAAGGTGCGGCCCGGCGACAGCGTGGCCGTGGTCGGCCTCGGCGGCGTCGGCCTGTCCTCGGTGCTCGGGGCCGCGGCCTGCGGCGCGACGCGCATCGTCGCCATCGACCTCGCCCAGGACAAGCTGGACCTGGCCTTGGAGCTCGGCGCCACCGACGCCTTCCTCGCCACCGATCCGGACATCGTGGAAAAGGTGAAGGCGGCGACCAAGGGCGGCGTGGATCACGCCATCGAAATGGCCGGTTCGGTGCGCGCGTTCGACCTCGCCTATAAGATCACCCGGCGCGGCGGCAAGACGGCGACGGCGGGGCTCGCCAATCCCAATTCCCAGATCACCTTGCCGCCCGTGAACCTGGTGGGCGAGGAGCGCACCATCCACGGCAGCTATATGGGCAGCTGCGTGCCGTCGCGCGACATCCCCCGCTTCATCGCCCTTTATGAGCGCGGCAAGCTGCCGGTGAATCGCCTGCTCTCCGGCACCGGCCCGCTGGAGGAGATCAATGCGGCCTTCGACCTGCTCGACCAGGGCAAGGTCGTGCGGCATGTCATCACCTTCTGAAGTGGTTTGAAAGCTTCAATCGAAGCTGACCAACATCGCCCGAAATGCCCGGCCCCGTGCCGGGCATCCCTGCGTTTGCGGCACCTTGCCGGCGCCCGCCGCTGCCGATTTCCACCCCGGTTTCGTGCCGTTTCCCACACCCTCCCGCGCGGCGGCGCCTGCCGGACAAGAAACCTGCTTTGTCATGTTGACGGATTGTCTGATAGCAGGCAATCTTCCCACAAGGTCAGCGACAAGCTGCGGATTTCTTGGAGGAGACGTTCATGATTGCAAAGGCCGCCATGGCTGCGCTCAGCGCCGCCGTACTCGCGATTACGCCGGCATCCGCGGTTGAAAAACCCAAAGAGCTAGTGATCGGAATCACCACCTTCCTGTCGGGTCCGGCCTCGGTCTTCGGGGTTCCGGGAAAGAATGCGGCGGACATGCTGATCGCCGATATCAACGCCAAGGGCGGCATTCTCGGCGTGCCGGTTCGGGCCATCGTCATCGACGAAGGCGCGGGCGCCAACCAGCTGATGTCGGAATATCGCCGCGTGGTGCTGAACGAGGGCGCGCAGGTGATGCTGGCCTCGGTCTCAAGCGCCAATTGCCTTGCGCTCAGCCCGGTGGCCGAGGATCTGGAAGTCCCGAACATCCTGTGGGACTGCAGCTCGCCACGCATCTTCGAGGACAACAAATATAAGTATTCCGTGCGCACCCAAGCGCACACCGGCGCGGAAATGCTGGCCGCGGCCCTGTATCTCGTGAAGAACAAGCCGAACTTCAAGACCATCGCCGGCGTGAACCAGGATTATGCCGCCGGGCGCGACCAGTGGGGCCTGTTCCTCACCGCGCTCAAGGCGCTGAAGCCCGACGTGCAGGTGGTGGCGGAGCTGTTCCCGAAGTTCGGCGCGCCGGATTATTCCACCGAGATTTCCCGCCTCCAGGCGCTGAAGCCGGACGTGGTGGTGAACACCTCGTGGGGCGGCGATCTCGACACCTTCGTCCAGCAGGCGGCGGCGCGGGGCTTCATGACCCAGAGCACCTTCGTGCTGCCGCTCGGCGAAAGCTCGCTGGAGCGCCTGGGCGACGCGGTGCCCGCCGGCGTCATCATCGGCGGACGCGGCGATCATTACTTCCTGCATCCCAAGCATCTCAAGGACGCGGCGTTCCAGGACTTCGTGAAGCGCTATCACGACAAGACCGGCGCCTATCCGATCTATCCCGTGTTCCACATGGCACAGGCGATGGCCGCGCTCCAGGATGCCTATGTGAAGGCCGCCAAGGACAACAACGGCCAGTGGCCCTCCAAGGATCAGCTGCTCGCCGCGTTCCAGAATCTGAAATTCCACGGCCTCACCAGCGACGTGACCATCCGCGCCGATCACCAGGGCCTGGAAGACCAGCTCATCGGCACCACCATCCGCGTGCCGCAATATCCCTTCGCGGTGCTCGACAACATCTCGATCTATCCCGGTGCGCTCGTGACCACGCCCATCGGCGAGAAGTCGGCCGAATGGCTGAGCAAGATCAAGCCCGCGATGGCAAGCGACCCCTCCATCGAAACCTTCGCCGCGGCGAAGTAAAGGGATCGGTGAGGCCGTCTTCATGTCCTTGGACATCATCCTTCTGGCCATGCTCGATGGCCTCTCCTACGGCGCCCAGGTGTTCCTGGTCGCCGTGGGGCTTTCGTTGATCTTCGGCGTCCTGCGGATCGTCAACGTGGCCCATGGGAGCTTCTATGCCATCGGCGCCTATGTGGCGGCGTCGCTGGGCATCTGGATCGCAACCGCGGGCTGGAGCCCCTGGCTCTCCTATCCCGCCATGCTGGTCGCCGCGATTCTTGTGGGCGTGGTGGTGGGCGGCCTCCTGGAGGCGACGCTTCTGCGCCGCATCTACGGCAAGGAGCAGGTGCTCCAGCTGCTGGTGACGTTCGCCGTCTTCATGATCCTGGAAGACGTGCAGAAGGTCACGTGGGGCGTGAAGCCATATTTCGTCAACACGCCGCTGAGCCTGCTCGGCACGGTGAACGTGCTCGGCATCAATTATTCGGTCTATCAGCTGGCGGTCATCCCGCTGGTGGCGCTGTGTGTGCTGGTGGGGCTGCGCTTCATCCTGCGTTACACCCGCATCGGCCGCATCGTCACCGCCGTGACCGAGGACCGCGAGGCCTCCATGGCCATGGGCGTGGATTCCAGCCGCGTCTATCTCTTCACCTTCATGGCCGGCGCCGCGCTCGCGGCGTTCGGCGGGGCGCTGGCCTCGGGCTCGACCTCGCTCGTTCCCGGCATGGGCTCGGGCATGATCATCCTCTCCTTCGCGGTCGCCGCCACGGCGGGGCTCGGCCAGATCGAGGGCGCGGCGGTGGCGGCGCTCATGATCGGCCTCGGGCGCTCCATCGCGGTCTATCTCGCCCCGGAATTCGACGTGCTCATGCCATATCTCATCATGTTCGTGGTGCTCCTGTTCAAGCCGCAGGGCCTGTTCAGCACCCTCCAGACGAGGAAGGTGTGATGCGCTTCGACCTCCTGTTCGGCGCGATCGCCTTCTGCGCGGTCGCGGGCGTTCCCTTCTTCATTCCCTGGGCGACGGTGATGCTCACCATCGCGCTCGGCGTGGGGCTTGCGGTGCTGGGCGTCGTGGTCCTGCTGCGCGCGGGGCAGATCTCGTTCGGCCACGGCCTGTATTATGCGGCCGGCGCCTATACGGTCGCGTTCCTGGTGCAGGCGCGCCTGGGGCTCGACACCCTGCTGCTGCTGCCGGCGGGCGCGCTGGTGGCGAGCGTGATCGCGGTGGTGTTCGGCTTCTTCGCCGTGCGCTATCGCGACATCTTCTTCGCCATGATCAACCTCGCGGTGTCCATGGTCGCGTTCTCGCTGCTGGAAAAACTCTATTCCATTACCGGCGGCGGCGACGGGCTCAACGTGGCGCGGCCGACGCTGGCGGGCCTCAAGCTCGGGCGCGTTTCGTTTGAATTCTGGATGTTTTACACCACCCTCGCGATCGTCCTTGTGGTGGCGCTGGTGGTCGGGCGCTATCTCGCCTCGCCGCTCGGCAAGGGGCTGGAGGCCATCAAGTCGAACGAGACACGGCTTGAATATCTCGGCGTGTCGAGCGGGCGCATCCTGCACATAGCCTATGCGGTGTCCGCGTGCCTCGCCGGGCTCGGCGGCGGCGTCATCGCCATCGTCACCGGCCATGTGGCGCCGGAATTCGCCTATTGGGTGCGCTCGGGCGAATTCGTCTTCATCGCCATTCTCGGCGGCGCGGGCAATGTGGTGGGCGCGTTCGCCGGCTCGATTGTCTATGAGGTCGTCCGCAATTACGCCGCCGCGTTCGCCGCCGATTACTGGCAGACCATTCTCGGCGTCTCGCTCATCGCCATCATCATGTTCGCGCCGCAGGGGCTGACCCAGATGCGCTTCGGCAAGAAGAGGGGCGGGGCATGACGCAGATCGTTCTGAAGGCCGAGAATCTGCGCCTGCGCTTCGGCGGCGTGGTGGCCGCCGACGGCGCCTCGCTGACCGCCCATGCGGGCGAGCGCATCGCCATCATCGGCCCCAACGGCGCCGGCAAGACCACCTTCGTCAATATCTGCACCGGCTATCTCAAGCCGCAGTCGGGGGCGGTGATCTTCGAGGGCAAGGACATCACCCAGCTTGCCCCGCGCACCATCGCGCGCGGCGGCATCGGGCGCTCGTTCCAGCTGCCGCAGCTGTTTCTCGACAATACGGTGTTCGAAAACCTGCTGCTCGCCCTCTCCGCCCGCGAGGGCACCTGGCGGCCCTGGATGCGGCTCGATCGCCATCCCAAGGCCGACGAGATGCGCGACATGCTGGAGGTGATCGGCCTCAGCAGCGTGGGAGACCGCCCCGTGCGCGAACTGCCCGAGGGCATGCGCAAGCTGATCGACATCGCGCTCGCGCTCGCCCTCAAGCCGCGCCTCGTGTTCATGGACGAGCCGACCAGCGGCGTCTCCAGTCGGGAGAAATTCTCTATCATGGATACCCTGGTCCGTGCGTTGGATCATAGCGCCACCACTGCCATTTTCGTCGAGCACGACATGGATGTGGTCTCCCGCTACGCCGATCGCGTGGCGGTGTGGACCGGCGGCAAGATCGCCTTGGAGGGAACGCCGGAGCATGTGCTCAACGATCCCGACGTGCGCAAGAACGTGATCGGGGTCTGACATGCTGAAGATCGAACGGCTCTCCGCCCAGATCGAAGGCATCGAGGTGCTGCGTCACGCGGACCTCGAAATGCCCCAGGGCTCCACCATCGCCCTCATCGGCCGCAACGGCGCCGGCAAGACCAGCCTGCTGCGGTCCATCATGGGCTTCATGAAGATCACCGCCGGGCAGGTCACGCTCGACGGCAACAGCCTGGCGCAGGTGCCGCCCCATCGCCGGCCCTATCTCGGCATCGGCTATGCACCGGAGGACCGCCGGCTCTACGGCGCCTTCACCCTGGAACAGAACCTGCGCTTTCCCGCCGAGGTCATGCGCCTGCCCGAAACAGAAATCGCGCGGCGCCTGGAGCGGGTGTATGGCGTGCTGCCAGAGCTGAAGGACATGCGCGAACGGCCCGCGGCGGGCCTTTCCGGCGGGCAAGGCAAGATGGTCGCGCTCGGCCGCGCGCTGATGGCCGGCGACCGCATCATCCTGCTGGACGAACCGTTCCAGGGCCTCGCGCCGGTGCTGGCGATCCGCTACGGCACCGCGCTGCGGGCGCTGCGCGACGCGGACCGGGACATCACCCTGCTGATCACCGAATCCAATCCCAGCCTGCTGCGCGCGTTCGCCGACCGGATCTATGTGATCGAGCGCGGCGAGGTCTCGACTCTCGACAGCCTGCCGGAATCCTCTCTCGCGGAAGCCGGTCTCGGCGGACATTGACGTGGTCGCCACCCCCTTCATCAAGCTTAAGGAAAACCGATGTCACTGGAAGGAAAAGTCGTCATCGTCACCGGATCGGGCAGCGGCATCGGCAAGGCTGCCGCCACCTTTTTCGTGCGAGATGGCGCGAAGGTCGTGATTGCCGACAGCAACGAGGACGCCGCCCAGGAGACCGCCGCGGCCCTCGGCCCGAACGCCCGCGCCGTCCGCACCGACGTCAGCCAGGATGCCGATGTGCGCGCCATGGTGGATTTCACCGTCGCGCAGTTCGGGCGGATAGACGTCCTCGTGAACAATGCCGGGTTCGGCTTCACCGGCACCGTGGTGAGCATCGCCGAGGCGGATTGGGACCGGTTGATGTCCGTCAACCTCAAAGGCGTGTTCCTGTGCTCGAAGCACGTCATTCCCCTGATGGCGGCTCAGGGCGGTGGCACGATCGTCAACACCGGCTCCTATACCGCCATGGTCGGCATCGCCGACCGCGCCGCCTATGTCGCCTCTAAGGGCGGCGTCGTGGCATTGACGCGCGCGATGGCGCTCGACCACGTGCACCAGAACATCCGGGTCAATGCCGTTGCGCCCGGGACGGTCCATTCTCCTTATTTCGACCGCATGTTCGCACAGGCCGCCGACCCGGCCGCCATGAAGAAGGCACTCGACGACCGCGCCCCCATGCATCGCATGGGCCGGCCGGAGGAGATCGCCGAGGCCATCCTCTGGCTCGCCTCCGACAAGTCGGCGTTCGCCACCGGGTCCACCCTCACCATCGACGGCGGCACCTCCATCTGGTGATGGCGGGTTCGCATGCGCTTTTTCAAGGAGCTGATCCCATGGCCAACACGCGTCCGCGTTCCGAAAAATTCGAAAAAGGCCTCAAGACCCGCCGCGAGGTGCTGGGCGAGGACTATGTCAACCGCTCGGTCGACAACGCCACCGACTTCAACTGGCCGATGCAGGTGCTGACCACCGAATATTGCTGGGACAATATCTGGAACCGGCCCGGCCTCGACCGCCGCGCGCGCTCCATCTTGAACCTCGGCATGATCAGCGCGCTGAACCGCCCGCACGAGCTGAAGCTCCACGTTCGCGGCGCCATCAACAATGGCCTTACCAAGGAAGAGATTACCGAGATTCTTCTGCAGATCGGCGTGTATTGCGGCATCCCGGCCGCCATCGACGGTTTCCGCATCACCAACGAGGTGCTGAAGGAGATGGGCCTTGACTGACCCTGAGGCCTCGATGCCCGTCGTCGCCTTCATCGGCCTCGGCATGATGGGACTTCCCATGGCGGCACGCCTCGTCAAGGCCGGATTCGAGACCCGCGGCGCCGATCTCTCGCCGACCGCGCGGGAGGCTTTCTCGGCGGCCGGCGGCGCGGCTTTCTCGGCGGCCGGCGGCGCGGCTTTCGCCGATGCGTGCGAGGCGGTGGCCGGTGCGGGCGTGGTCATCACCATGCTGCCCGACGGCAAGATCGTCCGGGAGGTCCTCCTGGGGCTTGCGGCGGACCTGCCGTCTGGCACGCTGATCATCGACATGAGTTCCTCCGCGCCCCTCGGCACCGTGAAGCTCGGCGAAGAGCTAGCGGCGAAGGGGCTGCGCTTCATCGACGCCCCGGTCTCCGGCGGCGTGAGGCGCGCCGTGAATGGCACGCTCGCCATCATGGCGGGCGGGCCGCAGGCGGATGTGGAGACGGCCCGCCCGGTGCTGGAAGCCATGGGGCAGTCGCTGTTCGGCACCGGCCCGCTCGGCTCGGGCCATGCCATGAAGGCGTTGAACAATTACGTCTCGGCTGCCGGCCTCGTGGCGGCGGCGGAGGCGATCATCGTCGCCAAGCGGTTCGGGCTCGACCCGAACGTCGCGGTGGACGTTCTCAACGCTTCGACGGGCAAGAACAATTCGACCGAAGTGAAGATGAAGCAGTTCATCATCTCCGAAAGCTTTGGGTCCGGGTTTTCTCTCGCCCTGATGGCAAAGGACCTGCGCACGGCGGCCGAGCTTGCGGACCAGCTCGATCTTCCCATTCCGGCCATCCAGTCCACCGCCGACCTCTGGGACAAGGCGAATGCCGCCCTGGAGCGGGGTGCGGACCATACCGAGATCTATCGCTTCCTCGCGCAGATCTCGGCCGACAAGAGCTGAGCGCGACGACACCGGAATGAGACCTTGCGCCTCATTCCGCCACGATAGTAACGCAAAGCCCCCGCAACGCTCACCCCTCCTCGCCGGAGAATTGCGGGGGCAACGTACCGGCCTTGAACAGGATGGTGGGTGCGTCGTCATAATCGCCCATCTCCGCATCGCCGGAGGAGGAAAACGCCACGACCCCGGCGCGGTTCTCCGCCAGCCGCTCGGCCAGCCGCTCAGCGGCCCCGGCCGACTTGCAGGAGATGGGCGCCTCGGCAATCAGCCGCTTGCCTTTGCCGGCCTTGAACCCCTGGACCAGATAAACCGTCTCGCGCGCCATGGCATGTCCTCGGCGACCCGCTGTCCCGCGACGCGACTCGCGGCATGAAGGGGGCACACTCCCGGCCCGGCGTATAGCCATGGCGTGCGGATCGCCCCCATACGGGCGCGGGATGGCGGCGGTTTTTTTTAACAGCTCTTGTCGGGAAACCGTCGCGCACGACGTCCTTGGGGCTCGCACCGGAAGGAGACGCCAATGCCGAAGCTCATTTTCATCAACCTACCCGTCACCGACCTGCCGCGCTCGAACGCTTTTTATGAGGCTATCGGCGCACGGAAAAACCCTCAGTTCTCCGATGATACCGCGACCTGCATGGTGTTCTCCGAGACCATCCACGCCATGCTGCTGACGCACGACAAGTTCCGCATGTTCTGCTCGAAGGACATCGCCGACGCGCGCACCACCAGCGAGGTGCTGATCTGCATCTCCGCCGACAGCCGCGAGGAGGTGGACGCCATCATGGACAAGGCGAAGGCGGCGGGGGGCGGGGTCGACCCGACGCCGACCCAGGATTTCGGCTTCATGTACGGCCGCAGCTTCGAGGATCCCGACGGTCACATCTGGGAAATCATGTGGATGGACATGGAAGCCGCGACCGCCGCCATGGCCGCCGACACGCTCGTGCAGGGCTGAAGCCACTATACCGCGGGACACTCCCGCGCCTCCCCGTCCGGAAGGAGACGCCATGTCCAAGATATCCCCGTGCCTCTGGTTCGACGGCGAGGCCGAAGAGGCGGCGACCTTCTATGTCTCGCTGCTGCCGGATTCGCGCATCGCGCATATCCAGCACAACGTGATCGACTCACCTGCCGGCAAGGCCGGATCCGTGCTCCTGGTGGAGTTCACCTTGGCGGGCCAACACTTCCTGGCTCTCAATGGCGGTATGCGTTTCGAATACTCGCACGCGGTTTCGTTCAAGGTGGATTGCGACGACCAGGCGGAGGTGGACCGTCTTTGGGAGGTCCTCGGCGACGGCGGCCAGGTCGAGCAATGCGGTTGGCTGAAGGACCGCTACGGTGTCTCCTGGCAGATCGTGCCTGCGATCCTGCCCATGCTCCTCCGCGATCCCGATCCTGCTGCTGGACAGCGGGTCATGGCGGCCATCCTCAGCATGGTGAAGCTGGACATCGCCGCACTCAAGGTGGCTCATGCCGGCACCGCACCGGCATGAGGATCACGAACCCTTGCGCCGCCGCCCGTTGGGACGCGCCGCGGGCTCCTCGGCGGGCGAGCTGAGCGACCATAAAGTTTCGAACAGCGCCGTCTGCAGCCGGGCGAAATCCTCGCTCTCGATGACCAGTCCGTAATTCTCGCGCTTGGAGGAGATGATCGCGACCTTGTCGTCATAGACATATTGCGTGACCGACAAGGTGATGGCGTCCGGCGCATAGCGCAGCTCGCGCAGGTCCTGCGCCGTGGACGGCCAGATCCGCTCCGTGTCCTTGTGGCGCGAGCGCACGACCTGGAGCTGAATGCCTTTCTTCAAGCGCTCGGAGATATAGGAATCCATCTCATCAAGACCAGGGGTTTCGATGAGCTCGTCCATGGAGAGGATGCCGCGCAGCAGCTTGCTCTGGCAGGAGAGCGTTTCCCACAGCACCGTCCGCACCCCTTCCTCGCCCTCGTAAAAACGGATCTGCGGCTTGCCCTTGGCGCGATTATAGAGCGAGCGGATCTGCGGCATCAGGTCTCCCAGCACCTGCCTGCGCAGTTCCAGGCGCTGAAGCATGCCGACGGGATCTTCCGCGACAATGAAGCGCCGGCCCTGGCGCTCCTCCACGCGGATCAGCTCCTCCTGCTCCAGGCGGGCCAGCACGTCATAGGCCGTGGTCCGCGCGAGGCCGGCGCGGGCGGCGACCTCCTGAACGGGCGCCTCGCCCAATTCAACGGCGGCCATATACAGCTTGAACAGCTTGCCGGTGATGCCGATCTTGGCGAGCTTTTCCTCGATGTCCATGTTGCCCTATGTGAGTGAGGAGCCTGGCGGGGCCGCACCGTACCGCAATCCGCCGCGGCCCGCGCGACCGCCCGGGCACTATACGGTGGATCGCCCGGGATCGAGAACCTGCGTCCCGTTCAGCCCTTCAGGGCCACTGCGGCCTGGGGCGCTTCGTTGACCGTAAGCGTGAACACGTCGGGTCGCGCATAATTGCCGGCGACGTCGAAATCGAACTTGGCCCGGCCGAGCTCATCCATGTCCAAATCGGCCGTCAGAAGGCACTCCGCGTCGAACACCGGGCCGGCCAGCACCCGCCCCAGCGGATCGATGATGGCCGCGCCGCCGTGCATGACATAGGCCTCGGGATCATCGGTGACGGCGCAACGATAATCGGCGGGAAAATCCCCGCGCTTCACCACCTGGCAGGTGGAGAGCACGAAGCAGCGGCCCTCCAGCGCGATATGGCGGATGGTGGGAAGCCAGGTCTCGCGGTCGTCGGCGGTGGGCGCGCAATAGAGCGATACGCCCTTGGCATACATGGTCATGCGCAGCATGGGCATGTAGTTTTCCCAGCAGATGACGGCGCCGATCTTGCCGATGGGCGTATCGAACACCGGCAAGGTGGAGCCGTCGCCGAAGCCCCAGGCGAGCCGCTCGCCGGCGGTGGGCATCAGCTTGCGATGCTTGCCCATCAGCGTGCCGTCCGGGCCGAAATAGAGCACGGTGCAATACATGGTGCCGAGTTCGCGTTCCATGACGCCCATCACCACGAAGCAATTGGCCGCCGCGGCCGCCCTACCCAGCCGCTCGGTCTCGGGACCTGGAACGGTGATCGCAGCATCAAGATAGCGGCGGAACTCGTCGCGCCCGCGCACCGTGCGCACGCCGATGGAAATGTCGAAGTCCGAGCCCTTCGGATAGACCGAGATGAACGCCTCGGGGAACACCACGATCTGGCATCCCGCTTCGCCCGCCTTCGCGATCCATTCCTCGGCCTTGACGACCGAGCCCTCGACATCGAAGGGCACCGCGCCCACCTGGGCGACGCCGGCTTTTACAATCATGATACGCTCCGTTTGAAAGATGAGGCGGTGCTAGACGCCGAGGTAGGCCCGCCGCACGCCCGGGTCCGCCTGGAGATCCTGTGCGCTGCCGCTCAGCACCACGTGGCCGGCTTCCAGTACGTAGCCCCGATGGGCAACCGACAAGGCGAGTACGGCGTTCTGCTCCACCAGCAGCACCGAGACGCCCTGCTTGTTGATCTCGCCGATCGCAGCGTGGAGCTCCTCCACCACGATCGGCGCCAAGCCGTGGCTCGGCTCGTCCAGCAGCATCAGCTTGGGATTGCCCATCAAGGCGCGGCCGATGGAGACCATCTGTTGCTCGCCGCCCGACATGGAGCCGGCCATCTGCGTGCGCCGCTCGGCAAGACGCGGGAACAGGGCGAACACGCGGTCCATGCGCGCAGAAAGATCGCGGCTGCGCCGGTCGCCATAGGCGCCCATCATGAGATTGTCGGCGGTGGACATGCGCGGAAACACATGACGCCCTTCCGGCACATGACCGATGCCGAGCGCGGGAATGGTGTGCGCGAGGCGCCCGAGCAGGCTCTCGCCCTCGAAGACGATACTGCCGCGCGCCTTGGCGACCAAGCCGGAGATGCTACGCAGAAGCGTGGTCTTGCCAGCTGTATTGGCGCCAAGCACCGCTACCGTCTCGCCACGCGCCACGTCGAGCGCGACATCCTCGAGTACATTGGGTCCGCCATAGGAGGCGCTGAGGCCGCGGATCTCAAGCATGGTCGCCTCCTTCGGTGGGCGCCGTCCCGCCAGCGGCGCCGTGCGCCGCCCCTTGGCCAAGATAAGCTTCGATCACCAGCGGATTGTTCGCGACCTCGAGGGGGGTACCCTCGGCGAGCAGCCGACCGAAATTCACCACAAGGAGGCGGTCGCACAAAGCCATGATGGCACGCATGTGATGCTCGACCACGAGGAAGGTCAGCCCCTCGTCGCGCAGCGCGCGGATGACCGCCATTACCTCGTCCATCTCGCTCGGGGTGAGGGCGGCCATCACCTCGTCCAGCAGGAGGACCTTGGGTTCGGTGGCGAGCGCGCGGGCCATCTCCACCAGCGCCTTCTGGGGGAAGGTGAGATCGGCGACGTCGGCATCGGCGATCGGGCCAAGGCCGAGCTTGTCGAGCACCGTAAGCGCCTTGGCCCGGGCGTTGGAAAGGTCGTGGCGCAGCAGGGCGGCGGTGAGGACATTCTCCAGTACGCTCATATCGGGAAACAAGGCGGCGTTCTGGAAGGTCTTGGTCATGCCCTTGGCGGCCACAACGTGCGGCTTGACGCCGGACACCTTCTCGCCCCTCAGAAGCACGCTGCCGGAGGTGAGCCGCTGGAGACCGACCAGCGAATTGAACAATGTGGTCTTACCGGCGCCATTGGGGCCGATCAGGCCGACGATCTCGCCGGCTCCGAGGGTGAAGGAGATGCCGTCCACCGCCTTCAGGCCGCCGAAGGTGACGGCGATGGCCCGGGCTTCGAGTACCGGGGCCGGGAGGGATTGCGCGTGCATCTCACTTGCCTCCCTGCGTACCGGCGGCCACGGCAGGCGATCTGCCCGCAGGCGCGGCGGCCGGGGCAACCACCCTGCGGCTCCAGCGCTTTGGCCAATAGGCCATAATCCCGCGCGGCTGGATGAGGATCGCCGCAATCAGGATCGCGCCGAACACCAGTTGCGACAGACCGGCCGCCTTGGAGGACAGCGTCGCGTTCGCCGCCTCCTCCAGTGGGATCAGGAACAGCGCGCCGATGATCGGGCCGCCGAGCGTGCCGAGCCCGCCGACGATGGCAATCATCGCCATCCGCACCGAGACACCCGCCAGCGAGAAGATGGAATCCGGATCGAAGAAGAAGGTGAATTGTGCGAACACCGAGCCGCACACGGCGGTCAGCGCCGCCGAAATGACGCTGGCGGTGAGCTTTACGCGGAAGGTATCGACGCCCGCGACTTCGGCGGCCGCCTCATTCTCGCGCACCGCCCGCAGCCGATAGCCGATGGCGCCGCGGGCCAGCAGCCCGAACACCAGGCACACCAGAGCCAGCAGGCCGAGGATGATCCAATAATAAGAGGAGACCGCCCGAAACGCGAAGTTCAGCGGCTGGCTGCCCACGAACGGGATGGAGACCCCCACCGGCCCGCCCGTCAGCGAGGCCCAGGAATTGGCGATCACCCGCATCACCTCGGCGAAGGCGAGGGTGGCGAGGGCGAAATAATGCCCCTTCAGGCGGAAGGTCGGCAGCGACAGCAGGGCCGCCGCCAATCCCGCCAGCGCCGCGCCCGCCACCAGCCCCAGCCAGGGCGAGATGCCGAGCCGCAGATAGAGCAAGGACGAAGTATAGGCGCCGATCCCGAAAAACGCGGCATGGCCGAGCGAGACCTGGTTCGCGAGCCCGCCGACGATGTTCCAGGATTGCGCCAGCGCCGCGAACAGCAGCGCCATGGCGGCGATGCGCAGCACATGGCCGCGCGGGTCCACGTAAAACGGCAGCAGGGCCGCCGCGACGAAGAACAGGAGGAGGAGCACCAGCCCCGGCGTGAGTTTCGCGCGCATGGCTCAGGCGCCCTTGATGAGGCCCTGCGGGCGCAGGGCGAGAACGGCGATGAAGATGACGAATAGGCAGAGATTTTGGAGCTGGATCGGGAAGAACAGGGTGGACACCGACTGCACGATCCCCACCACCAGCCCGCCGGCCAGGGCACCCCCGACGCTGCCGAGCCCGCCCAGCACCACGACCGTGAACATGACCACCACGAACTGGCCGCCGATGGTGGGGCTGACCGTAATGTACGGCAGGATCACCGCCCCGCCGAACGCGGTCAGCGCGACCCCGAGGCCGAACGCCACCCCATAGGTGAGGCGGGTATCCACCCCGGTCAGCGTCGCCGCCATGGGGTCCTGCGCCACCGCGCGGATGGCACGTCCGGTCCAGGAGCGGTCGAGGAACAGCCACAAGGCAGCTGAAAGGAACAGGGCCGCAGCAAACGCATAGAGATACGGCGCGCCCACAAAGATATCGCCGAAGCGGAAGCCCTGCACCTGATAGGGCACGCTGACAGAACGGAAATCCGAGCCGAACAGCATGAGCGCGGCATTCTCCAGCACAATCAGCAGGCCGACCGTGAGAAACACCTGAGCCGCCGGCGGCGCCTTCAGCACGCGGGCGATCAGCAGGCGCTGCACCAGATAGCCGACGACGAACACCACGGCGAAGGACAGGACCGAGCCGAGCAGCGGATCGAGCCCGAGATAACGCCAGGCGAACCATGCGACATACATGCCGAGCATCAGGAACTCGGCCTGGGCGAAATTGACCACGCCCAGAACGCCGAACACGAGAGACAGGCCCGTGGCGATGACGCCATAGACGCCGCCGAGAAGAATGCCGTCGACCAGGGATTGCAACATGACGTCCACCACGAAGGGAGGAAATAAACCCCTCTCCCGCCGGGGGAGAGGGGGCGAGATCGCTCCGATCAGGGGATAGGCTTGCCGGCCCACACCGGCTTCTGCTTCGCCGCCTTCGGGGGATAGACGGTGACCGGCTCGTCGCCGCGCCATTGCACCATGATGGGGAAGGCCGAGGCATTGAGTCCGTTGGCGTCGAACTTCACGCAGCCGCCCGGCACGCCGCGCGCGAAGCCGGCGCAATAATCCAGGGTGGCGAGGGCGTCGCGGATCTTCTCGGGATCCTTGGACTTGGCCTTCTCGATGGCCTGCACCACCGCATCCAAGGCCGCCGCGTGGATCAGCGCCTCATGGGTGATGAAGGTGCCGTACTTTTCCTTGTACTTGGCAGCGAGGTCGGGGATCAGGTCGCCGGAGGCGGCGGCCACCGAGAGCACGCCTTCGGCGTACTCGCCGAGGCCCTTCTTGAAGTCGGGAATGATGTAGCCGGCCGCGCCGCCCACCACCGGGATGTCGATCTGCTGCTGGCGCAGCGCGCGGATGATCTGGAGGCCGTCATTGAGATAGGACACGGGAAAGGCCATCTGCGCGCCGGATGCCCGCAGCTTGTTCACCAGCGGGGATACATCGGTGATGCCGAGGGGATAGGCCTCGTCCAGCACCACCTGAACGCCCGCCTGCTTGGCCGCCTCGCGCAGGCCCTTGGCCTGGGCGGTACCATAGGCAGTGTCCTCATAAAGGATGGCGATCTTGTCGATCTTCTCGCCTGCGGCCTTGGCGATCTCGGTCGCGTAATCGAACTGCGCCGCGCCGAAAACCGTCCCCTTGGGCGACACCTGGAACACGTATTTGTAACCGCGTCCGGTAATCTGATCGGCGAAGGCGAAGGTCACCAGCGGAATACCGGCGCGCTCTGTCACTTCGGATGCTGCAAGCGTGGTGGAAGAGACGAAAGCCCCGATCACCGCGCTGACATTGTTCTGGGAGATCAGGCGCTGGGTGGCGGCAGCGGCGGTGGCCGGGGTCGGCACGTCGGCCACCACGAGGCTGACCTTCGCCCCGCCGAGCGCCTTGATGCCGCCGGCGGCATTGATCATTTCCGCAGCCAGCTCGGTGCCCCGCTGCGAGCCGATGCCGAACTGCGCGTTAGGCCCGCTGAGCGGCTGGATCACGCCGATCACCACATCTTCCGCCGCCACAGCGCCGTTCACGGCGAAGGTCCCGGACAGGGCCAGGCTCATCAGGCCGGCAAGAACGATACGGCGACGGACGGTCGCTTGGAACATGACGTTCACCTCGCAGAAAACGGTCGCTGAGGACCCGATAACGACGAGCCTAGGCCACGTCGGTATTTCTCGTCAACTTGTGTCTTGCGTCGAAAATTGGGCGCCCAAGCTCAGGAACCAGGCATTTCCACTTAACTTATTGATATTTATATGTTTTATATGCATACAAATTCATCATTAGATCTAATTGTCTTCGATCCATATCGTGTCGGACTTTTTCGACCATTGCCCGTCTTTTAACAGATAATAATTGATCGATCCGGTCGGGATTAAAGGCCAATAATCCGTTACATGTCGAATTTAGTCGACGTCCTTATTTTCGGAAAAACCGTTATATATGCTCATTTTTTATGCATCAAATAAATAATTTTTCGAGTTTAGTCGGAGTGAATTGACATCTATTCAACTTCGTTTTCATTCTGTCGCGCCTTCCATAAAAAACGGGAACATGCACATGCGCGACATCTGGAACGGGAGCCGGGCGACGATCCTTGCCGCCGGCCTCTCCCTCGCCGTCGTCCCCGCCGTACACGCCCAGGAGAGCGTGAAGATCGGCGTCGTCCTGCCGCTCAGCGGTCCGAACGCCCAGTTCGGTGTCAACAGCCGCAATGGCATCGAGATGGCGGCGGACGCCATCAATGCCGCCGGCGGCCTCAAGGGGCTCGGCGGCGCGAAGATCGAGTTGGTCTATGCCGACGTGCCAAGCCCGGCGTCGGCCGCCGCCGCCACCCAGCGCCTGCTCAGCCAGGACAAGGTGGTGGGCATGCTCGGCGCCTTCGTCTCATCGGTGACCCTGGCCGCCTCGGAGGTCACGGAGCGCGCCGGCATCCCCATGATCACCCATTCGTTCGCCGACCAGATCACAGCGCGCGGCTACAAATACATCTTCCAGGTCTCTGCCAAGGCGACCACCTACGGACAGGCGCAATTCGATTACGCCGCCGCGCTGGCGAAAAAGGCGGGCGCGCCGGTCACCAAGGTCGCTATTTTCTATGAGGACACCGCCTATGGCACCGCCCAGGCCAAGGGCCTGCGCGAAGCGGCCAACAAGGCCGGCATCCCTCTCGTGGTGGACGAGGCCTATCCCCTCGGCATCACCGATGTATCCCCGCTGATCAACAAGCTGCGCGCCTCCGGGGCGGACATCGTCTTCCCCGTCTCCTATTTCAACGACGCGCTCCAGATCATCCGCGCCATGCGCCAGCAGAAGATCGAGATGCCCATCGTCGGCGGCGCCGCCGGATACATCATCCCCGACTTCGCCAAGGGCCTCGGCGAATATGCCGACGGCGTCTTCTCCATCGCTCCAGCGAATTACGATCTCGCCCCGGCGCTCGCCGCCAAGTACAAGGAAAAATACGGGACTTTCATGACCCACGAGGTCATCATGTATGGTGCCGCGCTCGAACACATGGCCAAAGCCATTGACACCGCCAAGTCGCGCGATCCCGACAAGATCCGCGATGCCATCGCCGCTCTGAAACTGTGCGGCGAGGGCTTCGCCAAGGGCATTCCCGGCGGCTGCACCGCCTTCGATGCCACCGGCCTTTCCTCGACCGCCTATCCCATCTTCGTGGAATGGCGGGGCGCCGATCTCGTGACGGTCTATCCCTTCGAGACCGCCAAGGCGGCGGCGCGCTGGAACGGCAAAACCCTCAACTGATACCCTACCCTCAACTGATGCCCTGCGGCCGCGACGCGTTGAGGCGCCGCGGCCGCGGTCTCTGCCAGCACCTGTCCCCGTCCCGCGAGCCCGCCATGGTTTTCCACGTCACCTATCCGCGCATCGTCCCGGAACGCCGCCCACCCGGCCACGAACCGGCGGCGCCGCGCTTCTCCCTGCGCTGGAGCGAACCCGTGAGCCTGCTGGTGAGCGATTATTTCGCGCTCCAGGGGGAAGGGCTCGACTGGGCGGAGCAGGCGGACTTCTTCACCCGCCTGCGCGCCGCTTTCGAGGTGGACGGCCCGTGCGAGCACGAAATCATGCGCACCACCGACGAGACCGGAGCGGTCAACGCCATCCTGGTCGCTTATTGGCTGGACGCGACGGCCCATGCCCGCTGGAGCGCGGCCTCGCCCTTCATGACCTGGTTCCGCGATCCCGCCCGGCGCGCCGGACCGCGCGGCCTGTGGCGCGAGACCATCCGCGTGCCCTACGACCGGCACGAGACCATCTATTCGGCTCCGAACTATCCCATCGGCCTTGCCCGCACGCCGGGTGCCACCCTCCAGCCCATCACCATGAACGGCTATTTCGGCGCCGCGCGCGACCGCATGCCGGTGTCCGCCATCGATCCGCTGGACAGCCCCTATGGGGAAGGCATGCCGACGCGCCGCACGCCGGCGAGCCTCGGCCGCCGCCTGCGGGTGACCTCATCCCACAATATGATTGCCATCCGCTCCGGCCAGTATTGGGAAGGCGCGGGCAACGAGCAGACCGCCGATTACCACGACAATCTCCAGCCCAAGCTGATGCGCGGCATGGGCCATCTCGTGGACAATCCGGTCGAGACCGGCACCCTGTCGCTGCGGGTGATGACCAATCTCGATCCGGAGGGAACGCCGCGCAAGGAAACCTCCGTGCACGGCTATTTCATCTCTCTGGAGCATCTGGAGCGATGGGCGAAATCCCACGAGACCCATCTCGACATCTATCGCCACGCCATCGCGATGAACCGCCTCCACAAGGAGAAGCGGGAGGTCGTCACCTGGCACGAGGTGTTCGCCCTGCTGGAGGGCGCGCACATGGAATATGTGAACTGCCATCCCGGCACCGGCCTGCTGCCCTATTTCGAGGCCGTGGATATCGGCGGTCGCGGCACCTGAGGCCCATCCGGTACACGGTATCGCACACACATGCGCCTCCTTGGGTCCGGGCGGCGCATGATGTACCGTGCGCCAACTTCAGGGAGGCTAGGCTATGGGCTTGAATCGGCGGCTGTTTCTTTCCGGCGCTGCGGTCGCGCCCATGGCGCTCGCCACGGCCTCGATCGCCAGTAGCGTGCCCGAGGGCGTGCGCTCAGGCTTGGCGCAATTCGACAAAGTGACGGGCACCAAAAGCTGCCTGATCGTGTGCGAGGGGCCAGGCCAAAGCTGGCAGGATCAGCGCGACCCCGATGCCCCCCTGTTCATCGGCAGCGCGGTGAAGACTTTCATCCTCGCCCAGACGCTGCGGGCCCAGGAGGCCGGACTGCTCTCCGAAAACGACCAATGGGCGGTCGACGATGCCGTCCGCTCGGTCAGCAGCCCGGTGTTCTTGAACCTCACCGGTACCACCCCGGCCCGCAGCATTCTCGAGGCCATGATCACCCACAGCGACAACACCGCGACCGATATCGCATTGTCCAAGGTGGGACCGGACAAGGTGCGCGCGCTGATAGCGGAAGCCGGGCTCACAAAGACCCGCATCCCCGATTCCACGCGTCGCCTGTTCTCCTACATCGCAGGCGCGCCAATCGGCACGGATATCGGCTGGGAGGGCGTGCGGAAGCTTGCCACCGGCTGGACGCCCGGCGCCCCGCGCTCCGCCATCAACGACCACGAAACCATGGTGAGCACCGCCTCAGACCTGGTGCAATGGTATCGGACCGCGCTCACCGGGAAATATTTTTCCAAACCGGAAAGTCTCACCGAGTTCATGCGCATCCAATCCATGGCGGACGCCATCGCCCAGGTGGTGCCGCCGGGGCTTGCCGCCTATGCCAAGGGCGGAAGCATCGATTGGAACAAATTCCACTGCTTCTGCTTGCCGGGCCAGATGGTGGTGGGTGCGGCAAGGGTGACCTTCAGCTTCACGATCAACTGGACGGGGCCCGACGAAAGCGTCGCCGCCCTCTTCCCGGCGTTCCGAGATAGCGTCGCGGCCACCCTCAAGGGGGCAGCGGACGCGCTCAGGGGCTGAGAACACCTGAAGCGCCCCCCGGCAAGGCCAGCTTAGCCGCCGCCCAGCTCCAGCTTCTTGTTGATCTGCAACGCCACCAAAGTGCAGATTGCGCCTGAAAGCAGATAGGCGCCGGCCGAAATCAGGCCGAAGTTGCTCGACAGCAAGAGCGCGACCAGCGGGGCAAACCCCGCTCCGAACAGCCAGGCGAGATCGTTGGTCAGGGCCGAGGCGGTGTAGCGATAATTACGCCCGAAGTTGGCGGCAACCGCGCCGGAGGCTTGGCCGAACGACAGGCCAAGCAGGATGAAGCCCATCACCATGAAGGCGGTCTCGCCGACCAAGCCGGCATTCAGCAATTGCGGGGCGAAGCCGCTGAACACCGCGATCGCCGCCGCCGAGGCGCCGAGCAGGTTTCGCCGGCCCACGCGATCGGCGACGAAGCCGGACGCGACGATGGCCCCGATGCCGAAGACCGCGCCGACGATCTCGATCACCAGGAAGCGCGCGGCCCCCTCGTTGGTGAACAAGAACACCCAGGAGAGCGGGAACACCGTGACCATGTGAAACAAGGCGAATGTGGCGAGCGGCGCGAATGCGCCGATCAGGATGCCGCGCTTTTCCGCACGCACGGTTTCGGTCACCGTCGCGGGCCGCAATTCGCCGCGCTTGAACAGCTCGGTATATTCCGGCGTCACCGCCATGCGCAGGCGAGCGAACAGGGCCACCACATTGATCGCAAAGGCGACGAAGAACGGGTAGCGCCAGCCCCAGGTGAAGAAGTCTCCAGGCGAGAGGTTGCCGACGAAGAAGGCGAACAAGCCGTTCGCGACGATAAGGCCCAGGGGCGCGCCCAATTGCGGGATCATCGCGTACCAGCCGCGCCGCTCAACTGGCGCATTGAGCGCCAGAAGAGGCGCCAGACCGTCCCACGTGCCACCCCAGGATAGGCCCTGGCCGATCCGGAACAGGGCAAGGATAAGCGCGGAGGTCCAGCCGATTTGATGATAGCTGGGCAGAAAGGCGATCGCCACCGTTGAAGTGCCGAGCAGGACCAACGCTGCCGTGAGCTTCGCGCCGCGCCCATAGGCCCGGTCGACCGCCATAAAGAGTGCGGTGCCGAACGGCCGAGCGACGAAGGCGAGAGCAAAGATGGCAAAGGAATAAAGCGTTCCCGTTAGGGCATCCACATAGGGAAACACCAGTTTGGGAAAGACCAGGACTGCCGCGGTGGCATAGACGAAGAAATCGAAAAATTCGGAAGTTCGGCCGATTATCACGCCGATGGCAATCTCGCCGGGATCCACCGAACCATGGCCGGCATTGATCTGCCTGGCGTCCCGTTCCATCGTCGATGACGCTTCCGCCATGATCTTCACACCATTTTGAAGTTGCTTTTTCATACGACAGGCCCCCGCCGCTGGGAAGCGGGGGATCCCAGTGTTCCTTTTCTCTCTCAAGTTTGCATTGCGGCATTGGGCAAATTGTCCAATGTCCCTCGTGGTGCGGTGCAGCTAGCGATGCGGCGGGTCCCAACCACGTGCGTGACAGGTGCTGTATTGAGCCGCTTCCGCGTCCTCGCCTTGCTGCCGCTCATGGCCATTTTGAGCGGCTGTAATTTAACCGTGCTGCATCCGGCGGGTGACGTGGCTTGGCAGCAGCGTGACCTGGTGATCATCTCGACCGTGCTGATGCTGATCATCATCATCCCCGTGATGGTGCTTACCGTGCTGTTTGCCTGGCGCTATCGCCAGTCCAATACCGAGGCGCGTTATGAGCCGGAGTGGCACCACTCGACCCATCTGGAACTCGTGATCTGGGCGGCGCCGCTGCTCATCATCATCTGCCTCGGCGCGCTGACCTGGATGGGTACTCACCTGCTCGATCCCTATCGTCCCATCGACCGCATCGCCGAGGACAGGCCGGTTCCCCCGAACACGCAGCCGCTCGAAGTTGAAGTGGTGGCACTCGATTGGAAGTGGCTGTTCATCTATCCGCAATACGGAATCGCCTCGGTGAATGAACTGGCAGCGCCGGTGGACCGGCCGATCGCCTTTCGCATCACCTCTTCTTCAGTGATGAACTCGTTCTACATTCCCGCGCTCGCCGGTCAGATCTATGCCATGCCGGGCATGCAGACGAAGCTTCACGCGGTTATCAACAAGGCCGGCACGTACCGCGGCTTTTCCGCCAACTACAGCGGCGCCGGCTTCTCCGGCATGCATTTCCGGTTCCTCGGCCAGTCCACCGCCGATTTCGACACATGGCTGGCCAGCGCCAAGGCGGGCGGTGGCAACCTCACCCGCCCAGCTTATCTCGAGCTTGAGAAGCCAAGCCAGAATGTCCCCGTCACCCGTTTCGCCCAAGTGGATCCGGCGCTCTACAATGCGATCCTCAACATGTGCGTCGAGCCGGGCAAGATGTGCATGAGCGAGATGATGGCAATCGACGAGAAGGGCGGCCTGGGCATGGCCGGCATCGCCAATGTCCTTCCCCTCACCTATGACAAATATGCCCGTCGTGGCAGCGTGTTCGGCGGTAAGCCCGGGATGGTGGTTGGAATCTGCTCGCCGGAAGATCTGATCGCGCCGGCCGCAAGCATCGGCGCCCTGGCGCCCAGCGCGGCGCCCGGACCTGCGCGCATCCTCGGGGCCGGCCTGCCGGCACCCTCCTTCACGCCCATCAGCGCCCCAGCGGACCTTCTCGCGCCCGCGGCGCGCCGGCCCTCAAACTCCTGACGCGAGACGCCATGTCTGTAACCAACGTGTCTCAATCCGCCGTGTCCGCGTTCTCGACGCCTGTAAGCCCGATTTTCGGTCGGCTGACGTTCGAGAGCCTGCCCTTCCATGAGCCCATTCTCGTGGCCACCTTCTCCGTGGTGGCGTTGGGCGGCATCGCGGTGGTCGGCGCGCTCACCTATTTTCGGCTCTGGGGTTATCTCTGGCGCGAGTGGTTCACCAGCGTGGACCATAAGAAGATCGGCATCATGTACATGGTGCTCGGCATCATCATGCTGCTGCGCGGCTTCGCCGATGCCATCATGATGCGCCTGCAGCAGGCGATGGCCTTCGGCGGGTCCGACGGTTACCTGCCCGCGCATCATTACGACCAGATCTTCACCGCCCACGGTGTGATCATGATCTTCTTCGTCGCCATGCCGCTGGTGACCGGACTCATGAACTATGTGGTGCCGCTGCAGATCGGTGCGCGCGACGTGTCCTTTCCGTTCCTGAACAATTTCAGCTTCTGGATGACCGTCGGCGGCGCTGTCCTCGTCATGATGTCGCTCTTCATCGGCGAGTTCGCGCAGACAGGGTGGCTCGCCTATCCCCCACTTTCCGGCATTTCCTACAGTCCGGACTCTGGGGTGGATTATTATATCTGGGCGCTGCAGGTGGCAGGTGTGGGCACGACGCTCTCGGGTATCAACCTGATTTGCACCATCGTGAAGATGCGCGCCCCCGGCATGACCCTGATGAAGATGCCGATCTTCACCTGGACCTCGCTGTGCACCAATGCGCTGATCGTTGCCTCGTTCCCGATCCTCACCGCAGTGCTCGCGCTGCTGGCGCTGGACCGATACTTCGGCATGAACTTCTTCACCAACGACTTCGGCGGCAGCCCGATGTTGTACGTGAACCTGATCTGGATCTGGGGTCACCCCGAGGTGTACATCCTGATCCTGCCGGCTTTCGGCGTGTTCTCGGAAGTGGCCTCCACCTTCTCAGGCAAGCGCCTGTTCGGCTACACCTCGATGGTCTATGCGACCGTGGTCATCACGATCCTGTCCTACCTCGTGTGGCTGCACCACTTCTTCACCATGGGTTCGGGTGCCAGCGTGAATTCCTTCTTCGGGATCACGACCATGATCATCTCGATCCCGACCGGCGCGAAGATCTTCAACTGGCTGTTCACCATGTACCGCGGGCGCATCAAGTTCGAGCTGCCCATGATGTACACGGTGGCGTTCATGCTGACCTTCGTGATCGGCGGCATGACCGGCGTGCTGCTCGCCGTGCCGCCGGCAGACTTCGTGCTGCACAACTCCCTATTCCTGATCGCCCATTTCCATAACGTCATCATCGGCGGCGTGGTGTTCGGCATGTTCGCGGGCATTGCCTACTGGTGGCCGAAGGCGTTCGGCTTCCGGCTCGATCCATTCTGGGGCAAGATGTCGTTCTGGTTCTGGGTGGTGGGCTTCTACTTCGCCTTTATGCCACTCTATGTGCTTGGCCTGATGGGCGTCACCCGCCGCCTGCGAGTGTTCGACGATCCCTCGCTGCAGATCTGGTTTATCGTCGCGGCCTTCGGTGCATTCCTGATCCTGCTCGGCATCCTCTCCTTCCTGGTGCAGATTGCCGTCAGCATCATGAAACGTGACCAGCTGCGCGACACCACGGGCGACCCGTGGAACGGACGGACCCTGGAATGGGCGACCTCCTCCCCGCCGCCGGACTATAATTTCGCCTTCACCCCGGTCATCCACGATGGGGATGCTTGGTGGGATATGAAGCAGCGGGGCTACAAGCGCCCGCTGGAGGGGTTCAGGCCCATCCACATGCCCCGCAACACGCCGGCCGGCATGTTGCTCGCCGGGTGCGCCGTGGCGCTGGGCTTCGCCCTGATCTGGTACATCTGGTGGCTGGCGGCTGTAAGCTTCGTGGCGCTGCTCGGCGTCGCCATCACCCACACCTTTAACTACAATCGCGACTTCTCCATTCCCGCTGAAGACGTGATCCGGGCTGAGGAAGAGCGCACACGCCTCCTCGCCGCGCAGGTGACGCCATGACGCTCGCAGCGACCTCAAACAGCGCCGCCGCGCCGGTCTTCTACGAAGTCGAGGAGCATGCCCACGCCGAAGGCGGAAGCACAGCCCTTGGCTTCTGGATCTATCTGATGAGCGATTGCCTCATCTTCGCGATGCTGTTCGCCACCTATGGCGTGCTCGGCGGAAATTACGCGGCAGGCCCTGGGCCGAAGGATCTCTTCGACCTCAATCTCGTGGCGCTCAACACCACGATGCTGCTGTTCTCCTCCATCACCTATGGCTTCGCCATGCTGGCGATGGCGCAGGGGCGAGTCGGGCAGGTTCAGGCTTGGCTGGTCGTCACGGCCCTGTTCGGCCTGGCCTTCCTATCCATCGAGTTGTTCGAGTTCGCGCACATGATTCATGAGGGCGCGACCCCGCAGCGCAGCGCCTTCCTCTCCGCCTTCTTCACCTTGGTGGGGACCCACGGGCTACACGTGACGTTCGGCCTGGTCTGGCTGGTGACCCTCATGGTGCAGGTGGGCCGGCGCGGCCTCATCCCGGCAAACCGCCGCCGGCTCATGTGCCTCAGCATGTTCTGGCACTTCCTGGACGTGATCTGGATTGGCGTCTTCACCTTTGTCTATTTGATGGGAATGCTGCGATGACCGCGCAAGCGCACCACCACCAGGACGCCCCCGCAGAGCACGGCCACGGTGCGGATCACGACGAGGCGGATGCACACGGCTCGCTGCGCAGTTACGGGATCGGCTTTGGCCTGTCCGTCATCCTCACCGCCATTCCCTTCTGGCTGGTGATGGACGGCGTGCTCGGCAACAATCAGGTAACCGCGATCGTAATCATGGCCTTCGCCGTGGTTCAGATCGTCGTGCACATGATCTTCTTCCTGCACATGAACACGCGGGTGGAAGGCGGTTGGAGCATGATGGCGCTGATGTTCACGATCATTGTCGTGGTCATCGCGCTGAGCGGTTCGCTCTGGGTCATGTATCATCTCAACACGAACATGATGCCGGTCCACGACATGCGCCAGATGCCTTGATCGGAACTGCCGGCGCGAAGGAGCGACCGGCGGTGACCGGCCTGCAAGATCCCGCAGCCAACATGGCCGCGCCAGAAAAGACGGCGACGCCCCGGGGCGGCAGGCGAATTGTGCTGCGTCTTCTGGCCGTCGGCGTCTGCTTGGTGTTGGTGGCGCTCGGCGCCTGGCAGGTGCAACGGCGCGCCTGGAAGCTCGATCTGATCCAACGCGTCGATGCCCGCATCCATGCGTCGCCGGTTCCCGCCCCGGGACCCGCCGCCTGGAAATCCGGTTCCCCCGCGGCGGACGAATATCTTCGCGTCCAGGCATCCGGCATCTTCCTGAACGACCGGCAGACCCTGGTGAAGGCCGTCACCGAGCGCGGGGGCGGTTATTGGGTACTCACGCCGCTCCGAACCGACGCCGGCTTCACCGTGATCGTGAACCGGGGTTTCATCCCAACGGATCAAGCCCAGGCTGGCTTAATCACCGAAACGCCGCCGCGCCAAGTCTCGGTGACAGGCCTGCTACGGCTCAGTGAACCGGCGGGTGGCTTCCTACGCGCCAATGATCCGGACGGCGGCCGCTGGTATTCTCGTGACGTCCCCGCCATCGCCGAAAAGCGCGGCCTCGGTATCGTCGCCCCCTATTTCATCGACGCGGAGGCGACGCCCGGTGCGCCGGCGGGGCCGGTGGGCGGGTTGACGGTGGTGAATTTTCCGAACAATCACCTGATCTATGCACTCACTTGGTTTGGCTTGGCCGCCATGGCGCTCGCTGCCGCCTTCTTCGTCTGACGCGCCGCCGCCGAACGGGACGGGATCAGGACCATGACGACCTCGATCCACGATTCTGCCAACAAACAGAATCTCGCGCTGCTGATCCAACTGCGCTGGCTGGCCGTGATCGGCCAGGTGGTGACCATTCTGGTGGTGAAATTCTGGTTTGAGGTCGCGCTGCCGCTCGCGGATTTAACGGCGATCATCCTGTTCCTGGTCGGCCTCAACCTCGTCAGCGCCCTCAGGCATTTCAAGAGCGAGACCGTCACCAATACCGAGCTGTTTCTCGAGTTGCTGCTGGATGTCGCGGCTCTGACCGCACAGCTTTATCTCACCGGCGGCGCCACCAATCCGTTCATCTCGCTTTATCTGCTGCAGATCAGCCTTGCCGCCGTGCTGCTGGAGGTCTGGTCCACCTGGACCTTGGTGGCCGTCACAATCGGCTGCTATCTCTGGCTCACCACGAGCTTCCGCAGGCTGTTGCTCCCCGCCCATGAGCCGAACCTGAAGCTGCTGGACCTGCACGTCGATGGAATGTTCGTCTGCTTCCTGCTGGCAGCGACCCTGCTGGTGCTGTTCATCACCCGCATCAACTTCAATCTCCGCACCAGCGATGCGCACCTTGCGCATCTGCGCCAGCAATCGGCAGAGGAGGACCATATCGTCCGTCTCGGCCTGCTGGCCTCCGGCGCCGCCCACGAACTCGGCACGCCGCTCGCCACGCTCTCCGTCATCCTCTCCGACTGGCGGCGGATGGCGGTTTTCAAGGCTGATCCGGAACTCGCTGGCGAACTCGCGGACATGCAAAACCAGCTCGACCGTTGCAAGTCGATCGTTTCGGGCATCCTCATGTCCTCGGGCGAGGCGCGCGGCGAAGGCACGGTGCACACCACAGCCCGCGGCTTCTTTGACGAACTGGTGGAGGAGTGGCGCAGCAGCCGTTCGCCGGCACGGCTGGACTATAGCAACACGATCCTTTCGAGTGCGGCGATCATCTCGGATCCGGCGCTGAAGCAGGTGATCTTCAATGTTTTCGACAATGCGCTGGAAGCCTCGCCGAACTGGGTCGATGTCGCGGTCTTCCAGCGAGCGAACGATTTCGTGATCGTGGTACGCGACGCCGGTCCCGGTTTCGGACTGGACATGCTGGCAGAATTCGGCAAGCCCTATCGTTCGAGCAAGAGCCGGCCCGGAGGCGGCCTCGGCCTGTTCCTGGTGGTCAACGTCGTCCGCAAGCTTGGCGGAAGCGTTGTCGCACAGAACGACCCCGACGGTGGCGCGGTCGTCACTCTAACCCTGCCGTTCGCCGCGCTTTCGCTTGGAGCTGATGATGGACGATAGGCGCGTGCTGGTGATCGTGGAGGACGATGCCGTATTCGCAAGGGCGCTGCGCAAATCGTTCGAGCGGCGGGGATATCAAGTCCTTACCAGCGACCGCCTCGAAGGTATCGTGGCGCTTCTTGCAACCCAGTCCCCGGGCTATGCCGTGGTCGACCTCAAGCTTGCAGGCGGGTCGGGGCTGGAATGCGTAAAGGCGCTGCATCAGCACGATCCGGGAATGAAGATCGTGGTGCTCACCGGCTTCGCCAGCATCGCCACGGCGGTGGAGGCGATCAAGCTTGGTGCCTGCCATTATCTGGCGAAGCCCGCCAATTCCGACGATATCGAGGCCGCCTTCGACCGGGTCGATGGCGATACCTCCATCGCCGTCAGCGCCCGCCCCACCTCGCTGAAGAATCTCGAATGGGAGCGGATTCACGAGACGCTGGTTGAAACCGACTTCAATATCTCGGAAGCCGCGCGGCGCCTCGGCATGCACCGCCGCACACTGGCCCGCAAGCTGGAGAAGAAGCGGGTTCCCTGAATGCCGCCGCCCGCGTGCCCTTCCCTTACGATACGAGCACCTAAACATTGGCTCAATGCCCGGGCATCCGGCGGCGTCACTGCTTACCGCTGCCAGGCAGTAAAACTGAGCATTCTCAAGCTTGAATGCTCTAGGACGACCGACTTGGCCTCGAGATTTGGAAACCCAGATTTGCAGAATGGCACGGGCTTGACACGTCGCCGCCACTTGCGCTTCACGATTTATCCACACAAGAAGGATGAGACTGCGATAGGGTTTAAGCTTCAAACATAGAAAGTCGGCGCCGTGAAGCGGCTTTTGACATTATCCGCAATAGGGGTATCAGGCGCGCTCTGCATCGGGGTGGCCTTTTATCAGATGCTGCTTCCCGCGCCTGCGGCGCAACCGGCACCCTCCCAGGTCGCCGCGGCGGCTCCAACGACGACCGGGTCCGTGCGCGCGCTGCCCGGCCTCCCGTCCACGGTTGCCGTGCCTACGGCCGCTCCGTCTGGCCCCGTGATCGCCCAGGCACACACCACGCTTCCTGCCCTGCCGCCGATCCCACCGGCCGGTACTGCGACGCCAGTCGCCGCCTTACCAGCTCAGGGCACCGCGCCGGCTATGGCAATGGCGGCGCCCCCCGCCGCGCTCGAACCTGCCGCTCCGGTGGCGCGTCCCTCCTCGTACCGCTCGATGGAGGTCGATAGCCCCTATATCGCCCTCACTTTCGACGACGGCCCGAATCCGGAAACCACGCCCAAGCTTCTGAAGATTCTCGCCGAGCGTAACATCAAGGCGACCTTCTTTGTTCTCGGAACCAATGCTGCTGCATATCCCGATGTGATTCGCTCCATTGCGGCGGCCGGCCATGAGATCGGCAACCATTCCTGGAACCACCCCCAGTTGCCGAAACTGACCCTTGCCGCCGCCGATAAGCAGATCGAGGATACCGCCGCCGCAGTCGAGAGTGCGACCGGCAAGAAGCCGATCTATCTGCGCCCGCCCTACGGGGCCATGACGCCGGCGCTGCAGCAGCACATCGTACAGAAGTACGATATGATGCTGATCTTTTGGTCGGTTGATCCGCTGGACTGGAAGATCCGCGAAGCCCAGAGCATCTACGACCAGATCATGAAGCAGGTGCGACCCGGCAGCATCGTTCTCGCCCACGACATCCACGCCACAACCGTCGCTGCGATGCCGCGCGTGCTCGATGCCTTGATCGCCAAGGGCTACAAGTTCGCCACGGTCTCCGAATTGATCGCGATGAACAAGCCGGGCGCGCCGAAAGTGGTTGCCGCGCTGGCTCCCGCACCGCCGCGCAAGAAGACCCGCCCGGCGCCCCGCCCCGGCACCGCCGGGGCCACACAGGGTGCGCCTCGCCACGCCAATAACGTGAACGCTGGGCTCTACTGAAGGCATCCGGCTTGAGAGCCCTCGGGGTAGGCGGCACAGCCCGTCTGCCGAGCCTTTCCCTGCTCTGGACTTCGGTCACGGAGGGAACAGAACGGCAAGAAACGGCGGGGAAAAATGTCAGGACGGGCAGGTAGTGCGCCCTCCCGAAGCGTCGGCCACGCTGGACGTGCATGGGCCAAGGCGACGAGCTTGCCCCGGCGATCGGCATGACCGCCTGCGTCGCGACCATCGTGGCAGCGCCAATACCCTCAGCCAATACCCTCCAATGCCAGTATGCGCTCAAAGATAAGGCCGGAGCCGTCTTAACGGCTCCGGCCTTATCTAAATATGCTGCGCGCTTCCCACCCCTGACGCATTCAATTGCAGCAGGGGAGGAGCGGTGGAACGTCAATAATTGATGGTCGTGCGTACCCCGAAGACCGCCGCATTCTTGATGGTCGTCAGGCCAGTCGGATCGTTCGGATCAAGTATGCCGCCCCCGGGATTCCAGATGTACTGGAAATCCGGCTGGATGGTGAAGCCGGGCGTGATTTGGGCGGAATAGGTAACTTCCAGCACCGTCTCGCTGCTGCGAACGGGGAAATATGAGCCGGTGTAGAACCCGGTATCCCGATCGAGGCCGCGCGCGGCCGAAGAGATGCGCGAGGTCCCGAAGGCAACGCCGAAGGAATCGTCGTCACGGCCAGGCACCATGCCTTTGAAGTTGACACCGCCGTCGGCGTAGAAGCTGATTTCGTTCTGCCCGTTCGGCGCTGCGGTGACCCGCCCGAAGATGCCGATGCCCTGATCCTTGGTGCCCGGCTTGCGATAGATCATCTGATCCAGGATCGCATAAAAGGAATAATCACCGCTGGTCTCTTGGGCGATTCCGTTCGAATCCGGGCTCGCCAGTGAGACGCCGAAGATATCATACCGCTGATCCGGGAATGAATTGGAATTGTACCAGCCGCCGACCTTGAGGGTCCCAGGCAGCCATTTTGCGTCGGCGTCCTTGTTATAGCTGTAGGCCGCCTCGCCGATCACGAACACGCCCTCGTCCACGACAAAGCTGGTGCCGTACTTGTTCTCAACCTGCGGATCACCGCAGCATGGCGCAGGATTTCCGCTGAATACGCCCAGCATGAACGAGAAATTGTCATTCGGCGTCAGTTTCAGCCGTACACCCGGCGTGGCGAGCGGATAGGCCGGTCCGCCGCTCGGCAGATCGGCGGCGAACAAGGCCGGCCAGCCGAAGGTGGAGTTCAGGAACAGGCTGCCATTATCGCTGATGGCGAATTCCGAATCGGCGGACAACTGGCCGAATCGCAGGTTTGCCTTCCCATCGGCAAAGCCCTGCTCGATATAAAGTTCAAACAGGCGGGTCGAGGATAGAGCGTCGACATTGCTGACGCCCATGATGTTGCCGAGATACTGGCCGGAAAAGTCCGACCCCTGGATTTGAAGCGCGCTGACGTGGAAAATCGCGCCGTTCCAGTTGAACAGCTTGCCCATATCGGCGTCCATGGTGAACTGGAAGCGGCCGTTATAAGCGGTCCCGGTTCCGAGCCCGCCACGGGTGTTGCTCCACACTTCGCCGATATAGTTCACACCGAACTGGATGCCTGCATCCGCGAGCTTGGTGCGCGCGCCGCCCCAATCGCCGAGCCAGCCGAGTTGAGGGGCGATGGACGGGGCGGCCTCATCCGCCGGAGCCTCCGCAGCGACCTGAGCCTTGGTCTGAACATCAGCAGCCAGGGCTGCGGACCCGCTCAGCAACGCGGCGGTCGCAACGCCGAGGAGCAGCGATCGCACCCGGCGCGCAGTAGTCGGCCATCCACTTACAACAAGGCGGCCTGCAGCCGTTTCGATCATATTCTTCCCCCTACCAACGCCCAAGCTCGGCCGAAGCGGACTCCGCCGGACCCACCTTTGCAAATGAGATATCATATCATTTGGCCGGGACTCGGCCCTCATATCAACCCGCCAGACCGTTTGTCGCCACATATCTGCACGCGGGCCCAAAATTGATCTCGCCCTGTTGCAAAATTGAAACGCCAAAGCCACGGACATTGGCGCAAGGCCCCTGGATTCAGAAACAAACAACGATCCATAAAGTCTATTGATTCCGCGACACCCCAGCAAGCGGAAGATCAGATCAGGAACCAATTTTTCTTAGTTGTTGTTCAAATTTCATTCTACCGTCCCGCATCCTAAGGAAGTCAGACCCATCGAGTTAAAATATCTCCTGGACTTTTAGCATCTTACAATGACTCTGAATGTTCCGTGACGTCAGTTTCTGACTTTAGAATTATTCAATTTATGAAATTGTCACCAGCTGTGGCCACATCTCCGCAGAGGAGATAATAGTATTGCTAATGTCGACATCACGTCGAAATTTACGTTACGTAATACGTCCCTCGGATTACACTAGAATGCTAGTATCTTTTCTCATAATGCTGCGCGAGGGGATCGAGGCGGCTCTGATCGTCGGTATTATTGCTGGTTATTTGAAAAAGACAGGGCGTGAGGCCTGGATGCCCGCCATCTGGGTCGGCATCCTCTTGGCGGTTGCCCTGTCCCTGCTGGTTGGGGCCATGCTCGAGTTTGCGAGCGCAGAATTTCCACAGAAACTGCAAGAAGCTTTCGAGGCCGCCGTCGGCCTGGTGGCAGTATTTGTGCTGACCTCCATGGTGTTCTGGATGCGCAAGATGGGCCGCGCCATCAAGAGTGAGCTGCAGGCCTCCATAGATGCCGCTTTTTCCGAGCGAAATCAGACCCTGGCGCTGATTGCCATGGTGTTCTTCGCGGTTGCGCGCGAAGGATTGGAATCGGTGTTCTTTCTGCTTGCCGCCTTCCAGCAAAGCGAGGGTCTGGGCGCGCCCATCGGCGCACTGCTCGGGCTCACGGGCGCGGTCGCCCTCGGCTACGGCATCTATGCTGGCGGGGTTCATCTGGACCTGCGCCGCTTCTTCCGTTGGACCGGCGTGTTCATCCTGGTGGTCGCTGCGGGCATCCTCGCCGGGGCCATGCGCTCGCTGCACGAGGCCGGGCTCTGGAACCACCTGCAGCAGACGGCCTTTGACCTGTCCGCCGTCCTGCCCGCGGACGGATTGCCCGGCAGCATCGTTGCGGGGCTCTTGGGATATCAGGACACACCCAGCGTCACCGCCGTCATCGCTTATGTCGTGTTCCTCACGACGACATTGGCGCTCTTCCTCGCGCCGCAGCCCCAGCCGGCCGCCTCTCGCTCCAAGATCCAGCGCGAG
Organism: Roseixanthobacter psychrophilus; assembly: GCF_043195195.1. NCBI lineage: Bacteria > Pseudomonadati > Pseudomonadota > Alphaproteobacteria > Hyphomicrobiales > Xanthobacteraceae > Roseixanthobacter > Roseixanthobacter psychrophilus. The sequence continues at coordinate 218,152 of NZ_JBAFWT010000004.1, read as the reverse complement.
GGCGCGAAATGACTGGCTCACCGCTCACCACACCTCCCGCCGCAGGCTCGGGTCTCCCCTCTCCCAGAGCGATGCGCCTCGCCATCGGCGGCGCCGTGCTTCTCCTGGTGATCGCCTTCGCCGCTTTCTATTGGGCGGCGCGCTTCGCGCAGCACGGCAAGGTCGCCGAGGCAAGCGGCGCTGTGGCCGTGAGCGTGACCGACACCACATGCGAGCCCGCCCAACTCACAATCCCCGCCGGGCGTGCCACCTTCGCCATCACCAACCGCTCCAACCGCGTGATGGAATGGGAAATCCTGGATGGCGTGATGGTGGTTGAGGAACGCGAGAACATCGCGCCCGGTATTACCCAGACCATCACGACCCGCCTTGCCGCCGGCACCTATGACATTACCTGCGGCCTCCTGAGCAATCCGCGCGGCAAGCTGCTTGTCACCCCTTCCAGTGCCGCAGGGGACGACCCCGCCCAACCGGCACTGCTGGCCTTCATCGGCCCGCTTGCGGAATATCAGGTACAACTCATCAGCCAGGCCGGGGATTTTGCCACCGACACGGCGGCCCTCGCCGAGGCGATCAAGGCCGGCGACCTCGCCAAGGCTCGGACGCTCTATGCGGCGGCGCGGCAGCCCTATGCCCGCCTTGCTCCTTCTGCCGACCTGTTCAGCGATCTCGACGCGCGGATCGATGCCCGCGCGGCAGATTTCAGGCAGCGCGAAGGCGACCCGCTGTTCGCCGGACTGCACCGGCTGGAATATGGCCTGTTCGCGCAAAATTCGACCGAGGGCCTTGCAGCGCCGGCGGAGCGTCTGGCCGCCGATGCCACAGAACTCAAGCAGCGCATGGGCGCGCTGTCACTCACGCCCGAACGCATGGTGATGGGTGCCGCACGCCTCATGCGCCGCGCTGCCGGCCTGGAAGCCATGGGCGGCGCCGAGACCTATGCCCATTCCGACCTCGCCGACATCCAGGCGGAGAGCGAAGCCGTGCTTGGCATCGCGAACCTGCTGCGGCCGCTGGTGGAGAAGGCGGCGCCCGGACTTCCCGCGCGCATCAATGCCGATGGTGCAGCGCTCGCCACGCTGCTGGCGACCCATCGCGCGGACACGGGCTTTCAATCCTTCGAAGCCCTCGCACCGGACCAGCGCGCCGCACTGGCCGCAGCACTCAATACCCTCGGCGAGGATATGGACAAGCTGGGGGTAACACTTGGTTTGACCACTTCTGGACATTCCCCACCATGACACGGCCTCATCTTCCCCCCTCCCCCGACCGTCGCAGCCTCCTTAAGGGCCTGTTCGCCGCAAGCGGCGCAGCAACCGGGTTGCTGTCCGGCATGGCTGCACCCGCGCGCGCCGATAACGGCGAGGCCGGGCATGTCACCTCCGCCCCCGAAAGCAGCCGCACCGCTGAGCGGGTGGCGTTCTACGGCATCCACCAGAGCGGCATCCTCACACCCCGCCCTGCCACGGGCATGGTGGTCGCGTTCGATGTGCTGGCACAGACCCGCCCGGAGCTGGAGCGTCTGTTCCGCACTTTGACCGAACGCATCACCTTTCTGATGCAAGGCGGCGCACCGCCCGAACTGGACCCCAAGCTGCCTCCGGCGGATTCCGGCATCCTCGGGCCAGTGGTGGTTCCGGACAATCTCACGATCACTCTCTCCCTCGGCGCATCGCTGTTCGACGAGCGCTTCGGGCTATCGGCCGTTAAGCCGCATCACCTTGCCGCAATGGAGCAGTTTCCCAACGACGCCCTCGATCCCGACCTGTGCCACGGCGATCTGCTGCTGCAATTCTGCTCCAACACGGCGGACACCAACATCCACGCGCTGCGGGACATCGTGAAGAACCTGCCGGACCTTCTGCTGGTGCGCTGGAAGCAGGAAGGCTCGGTGCCGATGATCCCGGTCCAGCCCGGCGCAAAGGCTGAAAACGCCCGCAATTTCCTCGGCTTTCGCGATGGCTCAGCCAATCCCGACACTGCGGATCAGGCGCTGATGGACCACGTCGTCTGGACCAAGGCCGGGCCTGAACCCGCATGGGCCGCCAACGGCTCGTACCAGGTGGTGCGCATCATCCGCAATTTCGTGGAGCGCTGGGATCGCACGCCACTTGAAGAGCAGGAGGAGATCTTCGGGCGGAAGAAGGCGAGCGGCGCACCCTTCCACGGAGATTCTGAAACCGATGTGCCCGACTATGCCGCTGATCCCGAGGGCAAGGTGACCCCTCTTGATGCCCATATCCGCCTCGCCAACCCGCGCACCCCCGCTTCCCAGGCCAATCTCATCCTGCGCCGGCCGTTCAACTATTCGAACGGCATCTCGAAATCGGGACAGCTGGAGATGGGCCTGCTGTTCATCGCCTATCAGGCGGACCTCGCGAGCGGCTTCATCACCGTCCAGAAACGCCTGAATGGTGAGCCGCTGGAGGAATACATCAAGCCGATCGGCGGCGGCTATTTCTTCGCTCTTCCAGGGATTTCGCACGCGTCCGACTTCCTCGGCCAAGGTCTGCTGGCTGCGAGCGAGCACACCTAGATCCTTCGCCCTCATTCGATCCCCACAGGAGATCCGTGCCCATGAAGCGTTCCCTCCTCATGCTCGCCACCACCCTCTCGCTGACGCTCAGCGTCGGCGGCGCGCGAGCGGCCGTATCGCCGCTCGATCTCGTCGCGCCCATCGCCCAATATAAGGTCTATGTCTCGCAGGAGCTGGATGCCTTCGTCACCGCCACCAAGGCCTTCACCGATGCAGTGAAGGCGGGCGATCTTGCCAAGGCCAAATCCCTCTATGCATCGAGCCGTGCCCACTACGAGCGGATCGAGCCGATTGCGGAACTGTTCAGCGACCTCGACGGCGCGATCGATTCCCGCGCCGACGACCATGCGAATAAGGAGAAGGACAAAGGATTTACCGGCTATCACCGCATCGAATACGGATTGTATGTCGCCAACAGCACGGACGGCCTCGCCCCGCTGGCCGACAAGCTGATGGCCGATGTGAACGATCTCCAGACCCGCGTGAAGGGCCTGACCTTCCCGCCCGAGAAGGTCGTCGGCGGCGCGGCCGCGCTGATGGAGGAAGTCGCCGCAACCAAGATCTCCGGTGAGGAAGACCGCTACAGCCACGCCGACCTCATGGATTTCCAGGCCAATATCGATGGCGCCCAGGAAGTCTACAGCCTGTTCAAGCCCCTTTTGGCGAAAGACACCAAGAACGACGCTTTCCTCAAGAAGGTGGACGCAAACTTCGCCTCGGTGGACACCATCCTCGTCAAGTATAAGACGGCGGACGGCTTCGAAAGTTACGACAAGCTCAGCAAGAAGGACCGCAAGGCCCTCGCCGGCCCGGTGAACACGCTCGCCGAAGATCTCTCCAAGATGCGCGGCCTGCTCGGCCTCAAGTGAGCCGGCGCACGGCGCGGCGGGAAACCGCCGCGCCAACAGGGCTTATGTGATGGGGTGAGCGACGCAGGCCAGGCGAAAAAGGCGGCGCAGCGCCTCGTCAGGCGCCCACGAACAGAGCTCGCTCCTTTTTCAGAAACGCTGCGTATCCGGCCTTGTAGTCCTGCGTTTCGGCGAAATCATAGAAGGCGGCACGCTCCGCCTCCGAGACCGGGGTCCAGTCCCGCAGCAGCCGCAGCAATTGCGCCTTGCTGCTGCGATGCGCGAGCGGCGACCCCGAGGCGATACGCAAAGCGGTCGCCATCGCCTCTTGATCCAGCGCCTCGGACGCGACCACCCGCTGGACGATGCCCTTCTCCAGCGCCTCCTGGGCCTCGAAGACCCGGCCCTCCAGCACCAGCTCGGCGAGCACATTGCGGCCGAACAGCTTGAACAGCAGTTCGGTCTCGCCGAATGCCAAGGGAAAGCCCATGCGGGTGATGGGGATGCCGAATTTTGCATCCGTGCTGGCGATGCGCAGATCGCAAAGGGAAGCGATTTCCAGGCCCCCGCCCATGCAGGTGTCGCGGATCTTCGCCACCGTGGGAATGCCGCAGGTGAGAACGGCTTCGAGCGCGGGACCGACATAGACCTCGTGATAGCGTGTCACCTGCTCCCGGGTGGAACGCTCCTGCTCGAATTCGCTGATATCCGCGCCAGCCGCGAAGACGGTGCCCCCTCCGGTGAACAGGATGCATCGGCACGCGCGCTCGTCGTCCAGGCGGCGGACCAGATCGCGCAAGGCTTGCCACATGGACACGGTGAGGGCGTTGCGCTTTCCCGGATTGTCGATAGTGACGACGCCGATGACGCCCTGCATCTCGAATTTGATCACGCCACTCATCATCCGTTCCGTTCTGCGTTACGCCGACGCCCGCTGACCACCATTTCCCATATAAAATGTTTTTATGGATATAAAAAACATTTTATATGAATAAACGTCCTTCCCCCAATTTCAGGGGCCGGGGTATCCGCAGGTCATATGAGCGAGGCCAATTGAGGCGGCGGCTAGAAGGTGCCTCACGGTTCGTCTTGCGGGCGAACGGGGGGCACGCCTGCCGTTTGGATAACATATGCCCTCAATAATATTTTTAGAGTTGCAAATAATATTTTTATTGGGATTATCGGTTCAAAGGGAGTGCGGATATTGCGCAAAGAGACGGCGTCCAATTTGGCGGAGAATCAGGAGCATGGCGCCCCTCGCGGGTCCGGCACCCATGCCGACGCGATCTACCGCTATCTCGAACAGGAGATTGTCTCGGGCCGCCTCGAACCTGGCGAGAAGCTGGACGACGTCAGCCTCGCCAAGCGGTTCGGCGTGTCAAAGACACCGATCCGGGAGGCCTTCCTGCAATTGGCCGCGATCGATTTCGTCCATATCCGCCAGCGTGTGGGCGCCGTGGTCGCGCCGCTCTCCCTCCAGCGCATGGTGCAGATGTTCGAGGTGATGGCGGAGCTGGAAGGCATGTGCGCCGCCCTCGCCGCAGCCCGCATGACCACGATCGAGCGCGATTCTCTCGCTCACGCCATGGCGCGCTGCCGCGATCTCGGTCAGCTCGAGGGACCGGACGCCGGCAAGGATTATGCGGAAGCCAACTTCACCTTTCACGAAATCATCTATCGCGGCAGCCACAACGATTTCCTGAGCGAACAGACGACGCTGCTGCGCAAGCGCCTTGCGCCCTACCGCCGATATTGGCTCACCACCCCCGCGCGTATGCGCAAGTCCGCCCGCGAGCACGAGCAGGTGGCCCAAGCCATCCTCGAATGCCGGGAGGAGAACGCCCACAGCCTCATGAAGCAGCACCTGACGCTGCAGACCGAGCTGGTCTCCGTGCTGCTGGACCAACTGCCCGCCTCCTATCTGGCGGTCGTGAAATAGCCCCGCTGGGCCCTACCCAACCGATCCTCACGAGCAAGACGACACGAGCCATGCCTCTGCCCTTGGAAAAGATGCGCGTGCTGGATCTGAGCCGCGCCCTGTCCGGCCCCTTCTGCAGCATGATCCTTGCGGATCTCGGCGCCGACGTGATCAAGGTCGAGCCGGCCGTCTCCGGCGACATGAGCCGCACCTGGGGGCCGTTCGACCGGGGCGAGAGTGCTTATTACCTCTCGGGAAATCACAACAAACGCGGCATTGCGCTCAATTTCCGCAGCCCCGAGGGGCTCCGGCTGCTGCGCGAAATGGCGCTGAAGTCCGATGTGATTCTCGAGAACTTCAAGCCCGGCACCATGGCCGCGCTCGGCCTCGATCCACAGGAGCTGCGCGCCCTCAAGCCGGACCTGATCATCGCCAGCATCAGCGGGTTCGGCTCCTCCGGTCCGTTGAGTGCCCGCCCCGGCTTCGACCAGATCGCGCAAGGCTATTCCGGCTTCATGAGCTTCACCGGAACCACCGAGCCGACGCGCGTGGGCATCGCGATCGGCGACCTCACGTCCGGCATGTGGCTCGCGATCGGCGTGTTGAGCGCATGGATCGCACGACAGGACAGCGGTCGCGGCGACCATGTGGAGACCTCTCTGCTCGCTAGCCTCGTCAGCCTGCTCAGCGTGCAGGGGCAGCGTTATCTCAGCATCGGCGAGGTGGCGGAGCCGACCGGCAATGTCCATCCGGTCATCACGCCCTATGGGGTGTTCCGCGCCGCTGACGGCGACATGAATATCGGCGCCGCCACCCAGGATATGTGGCTAAAGCTGTGCGAAATCATCGGTCGGCCGGACCTGAAGAGCGATCCGCGCTTCCTCGACAATGCGCACCGCATGGGCCACAGGCAGGAACTGCGCGAAATCATCGAGGCGGAGCTGGCGCGGGGCACTCGCGCCTATTGGAGCGAACTCCTGGTCGCGGCGGAGATTCCCGCCGGTCCCATCAACACGGTCGAAGACGCGCTCAACGATCCCCAGGTCGCACATCTCGGCCTTGTCGAGACCGTGCCCCACCCCACCCTCGGCCTGCTCTCCCAGCTTTCCAGCCCCCTGAAGCTTGCAGGCGCAGAGGACGGCTGGCTGCGGCGTGCCCCGCCGATGCTTGGCCAGCACACGCGTGAGGTGCTGGAGCAGTATGGATATTCCCCCCTGGAGATCCAGGAGCTGGAAGCGCGCGGCGTGATCGCGCAGGGCGCGGACGACCCCAAGGAGAACGCCGCCTGAGTACGGACCGGCGCCCGAGGTGACGACGCGCGGACCCATCGAAGGTTCGGCGCGAAGACGCAAGATTGGGAACAGGAAAATCCTGTCCCGCTCCGCAATGCCGGAGCTTAAAGGGAGAGACGCCATGAAGATCAGCCGCAGACTATTTGTGTCCGGCGCCATCGCTGCGCCATTCGTGATCCGCAGCACTGGTTCAGCCCGGGCAGACGCTCGAATCCTCAAGATTTCGCATCAATTTCCCGGGTCGTCCGGTACCGAGGGCGATTTCCGCGATCAGCTGGTGAACCGCTTCGCCGCCGAGGTGGAGAAGCGGTCGGAAGGCGCGCTGAAGTTCAACGTCTATCCCGGCTCGTCGCTGATGAAGACCAATGCGCAATTCTCCGCCTTGCGGAAGGGCGCGCTCGACTTGTCGCTGTTCCCGATCGCCTATGCCGGAGGCGAAATCCCCGAATGCAACATCGGCCAATTGCCCGGCATCATCACTTCCTATGAGCAGGGCCTGTCCTGGCGCACCAAGGGCGCGGGTCAGGCCCTGGAGAGCGCCCTCGCGGCGAAAGGCGTTATGATCCTCACCTGGGTCTGGCAGGCGGCGGGCTGCGTGAGCAAGTCGCAGCCGGTGGTCGCGCCGGAGGATGCCAAGGGCGTGAAGGTGCGCGGCGGCTCGCGCGAGATGGACGTGGTGTTCCAGCACGCCGGCAGCACGGTGGTCTCCTTCCCCTCCAATGAACTCTATGTGGCCATGCAGACGGGGATCTGCGAAGCGGCCATCACCTCGTCTACCAGTATGATGTCGTTCCGCACCGAGGAAGTAGCGCGGCACCTCGCGACCGGCCGCGGCAATTCCTACCTGTTCACCTTCCAGCCGCTGCTGATTTCAAAGACCGTCTTCGAGAGCCTGTCCGACAAGGAAAAGGAAATCGTCACCGCGGTCGGACTCGACCTGCAGGCATTCGGTCTGCAAGGCGCGCTCGCCGACGACGAGAAAGTCGAAGTCACCTTCAAGAAGGCCGGCGCCCAGGTCCATATGCTGACCCCCGAGATCATCAGCAAATGGGTGGTCATCGCCAAGGAGACGGCCTGGAAGGACTTCGCCGCCAAGAGCGCAAACTGCGCCAAGCTGCTCGAACTGGCGGCAGCGGCATGATCCCGGCGACGGAACCCTCCTCGGAGACCGCGGCCGGCTACCGGCCACGGCATCAAAGCGGGCGGCTCCTCGCCACGCTTGAACGCGCAATGGCCGCGGTCAACCGGGCGATCTTGCTGGCGGCCTCGCTGGCGCTCGTCGCCGCCGGCCTTATCCTGTCCTACAGCGTGGCCGCGCGCCACGCCTTCGGCGCAATGACCTATTGGCAGGACGAGGCCTCGGTGTTCCTGCTTGTGGGCGCAACCTTCATGACGGCGGCCTATGTGCAGAGCCGGCGCGGGCACGTGGCGATCGAGGCGCTGAGCGCCCTGCTGCCGCCGCATGTCAATCGCGCGCGCCTGCTGCTGGTGGATCTCGCCAGTTGCGCCTTCTGCGCCTTCTGCGCCTTCTTCACCTGGAAGTCCTTCGTCCTGCTGGAGGAAGCCTGGATCGATGGCCATGTCTCCTCCTCCACATGGGCGCCACCGCTCTGGATCCCCTATGGGGTCATGACGCTCGGCATGGGCCTGCTCTCGCTCCAGATCGTGCTCCAGATCGCGGGCGCCTCGGTCGGGGGGAAGCGCCCATGAGCACCCTCGTTGTCGGCCTCATGTATGGTGGCGCCACCCTCCTCACCATGTTCCTCGGCATGCCCATCGCCTTTGCCCTCGGCGCGGTGGCGGTGGTGTTCATGCTCGGCTTCATGCCCGCGGCATCCCTCGATACCGTGACGCAGAATGTCTATGAGGAGATGTCCTCCATCACGCTCCTCTCGATCCCGCTGTTCATCCTCAAGGGCGCGGCGATCGGCAAGTCGCGCGCCGGGCAGGACCTGTATTCCGCGCTCCATGCCTGGATGCACAAGATTCCCGGCGGCCTCGGCATCGCCAATGTGTTCGCCTGCGCCCTGTTCGCCGCCATGGCCGGGTCCTCGCCCGCCACATGCTCGGCCATCGGCTCGGCGGGCATTCCTGAGATGCGCAAGCGCGGCTATTCCGGCAGCTTCGCCGCCGGACTGATCGCCGCCGGCGGCACGCTCGGCATCCTCCTGCCGCCCTCCATCACCATGATCCTCTATGCGGTCGCCGCGGAGCAGTCGCTGGGCCGCCTGTTCCTCGCCGGCCTCGGGCCGGGGCTGCTCCTGGTGATGCTGTTCGCGGCCTATGCCATGGTGCGCTTCCGCCAGGAATTTGCCCGCGCCAAGATCGCCTACGAGCAGACCGGGGTGGCTTCGCAGATCCTGCACGAGGACCGCCTCACCATGCGCGACCGCTTCGCCGCGCTGCCGCGGGTGCTGCCGTTCGTGGTGCTGCTCACCGGCGTCATGGTGGCGCTCTACGGCGGCTATGCCACCCCCTCGGAGACCGCCGGGCTCGGTGGCATCCTGGCGCTGGTGCTGATCGCCGTGATCTACCAGGTGTGGACACCGAGGGAGCTGGAGCCGATCCTCACCTCCACCTTGCGGGAATCCACCATGCTGATGCTCATCATCGGCATGTCGCTGCTCTATTCCTATGTGATGAGCTATCTACACATCAGCCAAGCGGCGGCGGAGGCGATCGTCGCCCTGCACCTGTCCAAATGGCTGCTGCTGGCGACCATCCTGGTGCTGGTGGTGGTGCTCGGCTTCTTCCTGCCGCCGGTGTCGATCATCCTGATGACCGCGCCCATCATCCTGCCGCCGCTGCGCGCCGCCGGGTTCGACCTGATCTGGTTCGGCGTGGTGATGACCATCGTCATGGAGATGGGCCTGATCCATCCCCCCGTGGGACTGAACATCTTCGTCATCAAGAACATCGCCCCCGACATCCCGCTCAAGGACGTGATCTGGGGCACCGTGCCCTTCGTGTTGCTGATGATGCTCGCAGTTCTTCTCCTGTGCCTGTTCCCGCAGATCGCAACCGGACTGCCTGACCTCGTCATGGGGAAGGGAAGGTAAGACGCACGAAAGCGAAAAAAACAGGCAGGTCGCGCCGTCTAATCGGGCAGCGCGGCCTCCCAGCGCAGCCGCGCCCGCCCGTGCTCATTGTCGGCTGCGACCAGCTTCTTCAGATAGGTCATGAAATGCGCGCGCTCCGCGTCCGTGAGCGCAGCAAGGATGCGCCGGTGGGCCGCGGCGGTAAGAGGGGCGATGCGATCCAGAAAGGCCCGCCCCTCGTCGGTCAGCCGCACGAGCTTCAACCGTTTGTCCTCGCTGGAGTTTTCCCGGTCGACGAGGCCACGCGCAGCAAGCCGCCGGATCACTTGACCAACGGTTGCCCGATCGACCCCAATCATCGCCGCGAGATTGGCTTGGTCTAACCCGTCATGCCGGGCCAGCACGGTAAGAATACTCGACTGCACGGGCGTTATATTCAGGCCCGCGCAGGCTTCGTAGAACATGGCCAGATGGATCTGATGCAAGCGTCGGATCAAGAACCCCGGACGTTCCGTGAGTTCGATCTCGCCCTCCTGGCCCGCCGGGCCATGCCCATCCCCGCATATCGGCTTCACCACTTCCCCCTGCGCTGTGTCGAGCGCCCTTCTGGCACAAAGTTTGCTTGCAGTCATCCCTATATAATAAGTGCACTTACAAATAGGGTCTGACCCACTCATGCAAGCGCAGCTCCAGATCGACGATGTCACGATCAGGTACCGGACCCGACGCAGCGAGGTGACCGCGGCCTATCGGATCAATTTCGACGTCTATCGCGGGGAGCGCACGGTGCTGCTCGGCCCGTCCGGCTGCGGCAAGTCGAGCCTGCTCAAGGCGGTGGGCGGGTTCATTCGACCCATCTCCGGCACCATCCGCCTCAATGGCCGCGCGATCACCGTGCCCGGACCGGATCGCATGATGGTGTTTCAGGAATTCGATCAGTTGCTCCCGTGGAAAACCGTTCTGGGGAACGTAACGTTCGCGCTCCGCAAGGGCGCCGGGCTGTCTACCGCCGAGGCGAATGCGAGGGCCTTGGAAGCCATTGACGCGGTACGGCTCGACGGGTTTCGCGATGCCTATCCGCACGAACTCTCCGGCGGCATGAAGCAACGCGTTGCCATCGCCCGAGCAATGGCCATGCAGCCCGAACTGCTGCTGATGGACGAACCGTTCGCCGCGCTCGATGCCCTCACCCGCCAGCAGATGCAGGAGGAGTTGATCCGCCTGTGGCGCGACACCGGCTTCAGCTTGCTGTTCGTGACCCATTCCATCGACGAAGCGATCATGGTCGGCAGCCGCATCGTCGTGCTCTCCCCCCATCCCGGCCGGGTGAGGGCCGAAATCGACTGCCGCGACATCACCGAGTCCGACCGCGGCAGCGAGCGATTCGCGGCCATGCGGCGGCGGATCGACACCCTCCTGTTCGGGGAGCGCGGTCATGCTTGAGCCCGTGCGCGCCATCGAACCGCCGGCCCGGCCGGACATCGATAATGTGATCGAGGCACCGCTGCCGCAGGACGTGCCGGTGGCCCGCGCATTGCCGCTGTGGCGGCGCGCGCTCGACCATGCGCCGATCCGCCGTCTGCTGGTGGTCATCGCATTCGCGGTGATCTGGGAGGTCTATGCCACCTATCTCAACGATCCCCTGCTGGTGCCGACCCTGTCGCAGACTTTGCGGGCGTTGGTCAATTCCAGCCTCAGCGGAGAACTCCCGGCACGCGTATGGTCGAGCCTGCAGGTGCTGGCCAGCGGCTATGCGCTCGGCGTGTTCTGCGCCGCCGTGCTCACCACCCTGGCCGTGACCGTGCCCGGCGGCGGCGACGTGCTCGGCACCATGACGGTGATGTTCAATCCGTTGCCGGCCATCGCCTTGCTGCCGCTCGCCTTGATCTGGTTCGGCATCGGCAATTTCAGCCTGGTGTTCGTCATCACCCATTCGGTGCTGTGGGCGGTGGCGCTGAACACCCACACCGGGTTTCTCGCCGTGCCGCAGACCCAGCGCATGGCGGGCCGTAACCTCGGCCTGCACGGGCTCGGCCTGGTGGCGCACATTCTCGTGCCGTCGGCGGTGCCGTCGATCCTCACCGGCCTGCGCATCGGCTGGGCCTTCGCCTGGCGCACGCTGATCGCCGCCGAGCTGGTGTTCGGCGTCTCGTCCCATTCCGGCGGGCTCGGCTGGTTCATCTACCAAAGCCGCGCGGAGATGGACACGGCGAACGTTTTCGCCGGCCTCGTCACAATCATCCTGATCGGCCTGTTCTTCGAGGGCGTGGTGTTCCGCACCGCCGAAAACCTCACCATCCGTCGCTGGGGCATGTGACGCAAACGCAAGGGGAACCATTATGATGAAACGATTGTTAGCGAGTGCGCTGGTCGTGGTCGCCATGGCCCTGCCGGCGCGAGCGGAGGTCTCGACCCTTCGCATCGGCGTGCAGTTCGGGCTCGGCTATCTCCCGGTCTACGTCATGCGCGACGCGGGGCTGCTGGATGCGGAGCTGAAAAAGGCCGGGCTCGCGCCGATCCCGGTGGACATCCACAATTTCACCGGCGCGCCCGATATCGGCGACGGCCTGCTGTCGGGCTCGCTGGACATCGGCGGCGGCGGCATCACCGCCATGATGGTCGCCTGGGACAAGACCCGGAATGCCGGCGACCGGGCGATGCGCGGCATCGTGGCGCTCTCGGCCATGCCCTATGAGCTTTTGACCAATAATCCCAACATGAAGACCCTCGCCGACATCACCGACAAGGATCGCATCGGCCTGCCGGCGGTGAAGGTCTCGTTCCCGGCGGTGATGCTGCAGATCGCCGCCGAGCGCGAATTCGGCGTCGGCAAGCACGACCGGTTCAACGCCATGACGGTCGGACTTGCCGGCCCCGAGGGCGCGACCGCGCTCCTCACCAACAACGGCGTGGTCGACGGCTATACGTTCGCGGCGCCCTTCATCCAGCAATTGCGCGGCAAGCCCGGCATTCACAAGGTGTGGTCCAGCTCCGACGTGTTCGGCACCCCGACCACCGCGCTCGCCACCTGGACCACGGAGAAGTTCCGCGCCCAGAATCCGAAGACTTATGCCGCCTTCTTCGCCGCCATGCACGAGGCCAACCGCTTCATTGCCGAGCATCCCGAAGAGGCAGCGGCGATCTATCTGAAGGCCGAGCAGTCGAAACTGCCGCTCGCGCTGATCGTCGAGTGCATCAAGGATCCGGAGATGGCCTACAACACCGCGCCCAAGAACAGCGGTGCCCTCTCCGACTTCCTCACCCGCATCGGCACGCTGAAGCAGCGCCCGGCGAGCTGGAAGGACCTGTTTTTTCCTGAAGTCACCAGCGAACAAGGAAGCTGATCGATGGGTGAGAAACGTACCCGCATGACCTGCGGCTGGCTCGTGGGTCATGACGGCACGGGCCATACGCTGTGGCGGAACGGCGAGTTGGTCTTTGAGGGCAACACGATCCTGTTCGTCGGGGAAGGCTTCGACGGACAGGTCGACGAGGAGATCGACGCCCGCAATCGCCTGGTGGTGCCCGGTTTCATCGACACCCACGTGCATTCCGGCCACCGTGCCTCGCACCGCCTGATCAGCGATGTCGGGCGCCCGGACTATTTCGGCCAGCCGTTCCTGGAGATCAGCGTGGCGCGCGAGGGCACCCGGGTGGGGGGCGACGTGCGCTACCTGCGGCCGGATGACAAGGCCGCGTCAGAGGCCTTGACGCTGAACGCCCGCTTCACCGCCGCCGAGCTGCTACGCAACGGCATCACCACCTTTGTGGAGTTCGGCAGCCAGTTGAAGGTGCAGGAGGCCCTGCTGGAGGAGATCGGCACCCTCGGCAATCGCGCCTACCTCGGACCCGGCTTCGACAGCGGGCGCTGGGTCGGCGGGGAAAACGGCAAGCTGGTGCGCGTCATGGACGAGGCGGGCGGGGAGCGGGAATTCGAACTCGCCCTCGATTTCATCACCCGCAACGACGGCGCGCACAATGGCCGGGTGCGCGGCATCCTCGTGCCGCGTGAGATCGAGACCTGCACGGTGGAGCTGATGCGCAAGGCGGCCGAGGTGGCGCGGGCGCGCAATCTGCCGGTCGCCATCCATGCCGCCTACAACATCCACGAGGTGTTCGACATCATCCGTGAGCACCAGATGACGTCGGTCGAGCTTCTGGAGCATGTGGGGCTGATGTCGTCCACGCTGAACATCGGCCACGGAAATTTCACCGCCGACAATCCCCTGGCCAATTATTCCGGCTCCCATGATCTGGAGATCATGGGGCGGCACCAATGCTCGATTTCCCATTGTCCGGTGAACGTGGCGCGGCGCGGGCGCTTCCTCAATTCCTGGCAGTCCTATCGCAAGGCCGGGGTGAATATCGCCCTCGGCACAGACACCTATCCGCGCGACATGATCCTGCAGATGCGCAACGCCTCCTACATGGGCAAGGTCGCCAGCCAGAATCTGAAGGCCGCCACCGCCGCCGAGGTGTTCGCCGCCGCGACCCTGGGCGGCGCCCATTCGGTCGGTCGCAAGGATCTCGGACGTCTCGCGCCGGGAGCAAAGGCGGATATCGTCACCATCGACATGACCGGTCGGGACAGCCTGCGCTACGGCCCGGTGCGCGATCCCATCAAGAGCCTTGTCGATTGCGGCATCGGCGATGACGTGGACATGGTGATCGTCGACGGCATCGTGCGCATGGAAGGCGGCAGGATTCCGGGCATTTCCTTCGCCCAGCTCCGCGCGGATGCGCAGGCCGCAGGCGAGCGGGTCTGGGCCGGCTGGCAGGAATGGGATCCCCATGGCAGGACGGCTCAGGAAATGAGCCCCTTGAGCTTTCCGGCCATGAACTGAGCCGCCGGCCGGCGGGGTACCGTGCCCCGCCGGCCGCAAACCGTTGGGCGGAAAGGAGCCCTGACGTTTCGGCAGCGCTGAAAAGGGCCCTGCCGCGGATAAAATGTTTCATGTGAAACATCGGCGGAGCGAAGAAGAAGTTCAGTTTTAGGCGGATTCTTCATGCTGTTCGCCAAACGAATCCGGCGAACTTGCAGAAGTTCAGGCGAAGTTCTACGCCCCCCTGGGACCTCGCGGGAAATCCCCCCGCCGCCCCTCCCCCGCGACCTCTCCGCGCGCACGGCACGCCGCGTGCATACGGAAGCTTTCGACTTCCGCCGCGGCTGCTGTAGCATCGCATGCGTCATGGCGCCCAAGGGAAAGACGGGGACGATGTGCGAGCGGCGTGGGGGTCTCGGGTGGGCATTGCGCCAAAACGGACCGCATTGCCCGCTTATCGGGCATCGCCCGCCATGCCGGTCCCTCGCGTCCCGGGCTTGCATCGCCCCCATGGCCAACCCAAGCGGCATCGCATCGGTCACGACCAGAGGAAAATGACATGAACGTCAGCAAAATCTTGATAGCCGGCTGTTTCACCGCATTCCTGTCGTTGCCCGCCGGGGCGCAGGACCTCACGGGGACCCTCAAGAAGATCAAGGATACCGGGACGATCACGATCGGCTATCGTGAATCCTCCATTCCCTTCTCCTATCTCGACGACAATCAAAAGCCGGTCGGCTTCGCCATGGACATCTGCGCCAAGGTG
This sequence comes from Roseixanthobacter psychrophilus, assembly GCF_043195195.1. Classification (NCBI taxonomy): domain Bacteria; kingdom Pseudomonadati; phylum Pseudomonadota; class Alphaproteobacteria; order Hyphomicrobiales; family Xanthobacteraceae; genus Roseixanthobacter; species Roseixanthobacter psychrophilus. The sequence goes on along the minus strand of NZ_JBAFWT010000004.1, from coordinate 202,931 downwards.
GTCGAGGCGGTGAAGAAGGATCTGAAGCTCGAAAAGCTTGAGGTCGCCTACACGCCCGTGACCTCGGCCACCCGCATCCCGCTGATCGCCAACGGCACCGTCGATCTGGAATGCGGCTCCACCACCAACAATGCCGACCGCCAGAAGCAGGTCGCCTTCACCAATACGCATTATCTGACCGCGAGCCGGTTCGTTTCGAAGAAGTCCAGCAACATCAAGTCGATCGCCGATCTCGCGGGCAAGACCGTGGTTTCCACCTCGGGCACCACCAACATCAAGCAGCTCAATGAGGCGAATACCGAGCGCAAGCTCAACATCAACATTGTCCCCGCCAAGGACCACGCCGAAGCCTTCCTGATGGTCGAGACCGACCGCGCGGTGGCCTTCGTGATGGACGACATCCTGCTGTCGAGCCTCGTCGCCGGCTCGAAGGACCCCTCCGCCTATGTGATTTCCGACGATGCCTTCTCCAAGCCGGAGCCTTACGGCATCATGCTGCGCCGCGACGATCCGGCGTTCAAGACGGTGGTCGATAAAGCCACCGCCGCGCTCTACAAGAGCCCGGAGATGGCGACCATCTACGCGAAGTGGTTCCAGTCGCCGATCCCGCCGAAGAACCTCAACCTGAACGTGACCATCAGCGGGCCGCTGAAGAAGGCGTTCGGAACGCCGACCGACAGCGGCGATCCCGCCGCCTACTGAGTGCGCGCAAGGCCCGGCCGGGGCGGGTTCGCCCGCCCCGGCCGGGACAGCGCGGGCGGTCCCGCCACGCCGTTCGTGTCGCCCTGAATCGAGGTGCTGTGCGTGGATTACCACTGGAACTGGGCCATCCTGTTCGCGCCGTCGCCGGAAGGCAACGGAACCTATCTCGACATGCTGTTGAGCGGCCTGCGGTGGACCATCCTCACGTCCATCTGCGCCTGGCTCCTGGCCTTTGTGTTCGGCTCGCTGGTGGGGGTGGCGCGCACCCTGCGGTTCCGCTGGCTGGTGCGGCTGTGCGATGCCTATATCGAGCTGTTCCGCAACATTCCGCTGCTGGTGCAACTGTTCCTGTGGTTCTTCGTCATTCCCGAATTGCTCCCCCACGACTGGGGCACCTGGGTGAAGCAATTGCGCTACGGCCCGTTCCTGACGGCGGTGGTGGGAATCGGCTTCTACATGTCCTCGCGCGTCGCGACCCAAGTCAGCGCCGGCATCAATGCCCTGCCGCGCGGCCAGCGCATGGCGGGAACCGCGATCGGCCTCACGACCGCGCAGACCTATCGCTATATTCTCCTGCCCATGGCGTACCGGATCATGCTGCCGCCGCTCACGTCCGAATTCCTCAACACCATCAAGAACACCTCGGTGGCGCTGACCATCGGCCTCATGGAACTCACCGGCAGCGCCCGGGCGATGCAGGAATTCTCGTTCCAGGTGTTCGAGGCCTTCACCGCCGCGACAATCATCTATCTGCTGCTGAACGCGGTCGTCACCATCGGCATGCGGTTTCTGGAACGACGCCTGTCGGTTCCCGGCTTCAACGCGGGGAAATGAACGTGTTCAGCGATTTCGACTTCAACACCATCATCCGCGCCCTGCCCTACCTGTTTCGCGAGGGCATGACCTTCACCCTGACGCTGACCGCCATCGCAACCCTCGGCGGGGTGCTGCTCGGCACGCTCATCGCCATGGCGCGCCTGTCCTCCCTGCCGGTGCTGCCGGCGCTCGCGGCGAGCTATGTGAACGTCATGCGCGCCCTGCCGCTGGTGCTCGTGATCTTCCTGTTCTACTTCCTGATGCCCTATATCGGCCAATGGATGCTGCAGACATCGCGGCCGATCCAGGTGGGAGCGCTCTCCTCCACCATCATCACCTTCACCTTGTTCGAGGCGGCCTATTTCTCCGAGATCATGCGGGCCGGCATCCAGTCGATCCCGCGCGGGCAGGCCGCGGCGGGCTATGCCATCGGCCTCACCTATGGCCAAGTGATGCGCTACATCGTGCTGCCGCAAGCATTCCGGAACATGCTGCCGGTCATCTTCACGCAGATGATCGTCCTGTTCCAGGACACTTCGCTGGTCTATGTGCTCTCCATCACCGATTTTCTCGGCGCGGCCTCAAAGATCGGGCAGCGCGACGGCCGCCTGACCGAAATGTACCTGTTCGCGGCCGCGGTCTATTTCATCATCTCGCTCACGGCCTCCATGCTCGTGAAACGGCTTCAGCGCCGCATCGCCATCGCGCGCTGAGCCTGTCAGGATCTCCCCCATGCCCATGATCTCCATCACCAACGTCAACAAATGGTACGGGGCGAATTTCCACGTTCTCAAGAATTGCACCACGCGCGTGGATGCGGGCGAGGTGGTGGTCGTGTGCGGCCCCTCGGGGTCGGGCAAGTCCACCTTGATCAAGACCGTCAACGCGCTGGAGCCGATCCAGGAGGGGGAGATCGTGGTGGACGGCGTGGCGGTGAACGCGCCCAAGACCAACCTGCCGCGCCTGCGCGCTCGGGTGGGCATGGTGTTCCAGCATTTCGAACTGTTTCCCCATCTGCGCATCACCGACAATCTGTGCCTCGGCCAGCAGAAGGTGCTGGGCCGCTCGCGCGACGAAGCCATGGCGAAAACCATGGCGCTGCTGGAGCGGGTGGGGCTGAAGGATCAGGCGGAAAAATATCCCGGCCAGTTGTCCGGCGGCCAGCAGCAGCGCGTCGCCATCGCCCGCGCGCTGGTGATGGACCCGGTGTGCATGCTGTTCGACGAGCCGACCTCCGCGCTCGATCCGGAGATGATCAACGAAGTGCTCGACGTGATGGTGGAGCTGGCGAAGGAGGGCATGACCATGATGGTGGTGACCCACGAGATGGGCTTCGCCCGCAAGGTGGCCCACCGGGTGATCTTCATGGATGCGGGCGAGATCGTGGAGGATGCCCTCAAGGAGGACTTCTTCGCCCATCCCCGCAGCGAGCGCGCCCAGGGATTCCTCTCGAAGATCCTCCAACACTGAACCAGGCGCCCCGCGCGCCCGGATCGGGACGCGGGCCTATTGGGCGGCCTGGGTGATCACGCGGGCCCGGCGCACGCGGCGCGAAATCGGCCACAGCGCCGCCACCAGGGCCACGTTCAGCAGCGCGAGCGCACTCAGAAGCTCGAACGTCACGCCTGACCCCCAGTGCGCGATGGCGAACGCACCGAGCGAGGGCGCCAGCGCCTGCGCCACCAGGGCCGGCCGCGCGAGGCGCCCCATCAGGGCCGGATAGCGCTCGGGCCCGAACAGGGCCAGGGGCAGCGTGCCGCGCGCGATGGAATAGATGCCGTTGCCGCCGCCATAGAGGGCGATGGCGATCGCCGCATTGGCATAGCCGCCGCCCAGCAGGATCACCCCCACGGCGATGAGGCTCATGGCCGCCGAGAGGGTCCAGAGCGGGTGGTGGCGTCCGCGCCCCGCCATTTCCAGCACACGCGCGCCGACCTGGGAGGGCCCGATCAGCGTTCCCAGCCCCACCGCCGCGGCAAGATCCAGCCCGCGCGCCTGCATCAAGGTGATGAGATGCACCGAGAGCAGGGTCATCACGGTGCCGCCCACGGTCAGGATCGCCGCGAACACCAGGAATGCGGCGCGTTCCTCCGGACGAAGCGCGGCGGAATGGCCGCTCGCGGGAGTGGCCGGCACGATCCCGGGCGGGGCCGACGGGATCATCAGCCAGATCAACGGGAGCGAGACCACGAGTTGCAGCACGGCGAAGGTGAAGCACGCCGTGCGCCAGCCTCCATAGGACACCAGAAGCGCCGCCAGAGGCCAGCACACCGTGCTGGCAAAGCCGCCGAGCAAGGTGAGCGTGGTGATCGCGGACCGGGCGCTGGCGCCGTACAGCCGGCCGAGGGTGGCGAACGCGGCATCATAGAGCCCCGTGCCCATGCCGAGGCCGAGCAGCACCCAGGCCGCGAAGAACACCGGCAGGTTCGGCGCCGCGCCGAGCAGCGCCAGCCCCAGGGCGAGCAGCACCGCCGAAAGCGCCAGCACCGGCCGCCCCCCATGGGCGCCGATGGCAAGCCCCACACGCGGCGACACCAGGCCGGCAATCAGCAGGCCGATGGAGATGCCGCCGACCACCCAGGGCAACGGCCAGCCGGTATCCGCGACGATGGGCGCCGCGAGCACCGCCAGGAGGTAGAAGGACGATCCCCAGGCGAGGATCTGCACCACGCCGAGTGCGGTGATGACCGGCCAGCGCCGCTCCCGGGCCATGCCTATTGCGCCCCGAGGATCGGCAGCCACAGGGCCAGTGCCGCCAGCGTGGCGAGCAGCACCGGCGGCGTGATGATCAATCCCACCTTCATATATTGGCCCCAGGTGATGCGCTGCCCCTTGCTGCCCAGCACATGAAGCCACAACAGCGTGGCGAGGCTGCCGATGGGCGTGAACTTGGGGCCGAGGTCGCAGCCGATGACGTTGGCATAAAGCAGGATTTCGCGCATGAGCGGGGACAGGTCCGGCGCCTGCTGAATGGCGATCGCCCCCACCAGCACGCTCGGCATGTTGTTCATCACCGAGGAGAGCAGCGCTGCGGCAAAGCCGGTGCCGATGGCGCCGGCCCACACGCCGTGGCTCGCGAACCAGCTGAGCAGCACCGCGAAATGATCGGTCAGCCCGGCATTCTTCAGGCCATAGACCACCAGATACATGCCGAGGCTGAACAGCACGATCTGCCACGGCGCACCCGCGAGCACCTTGCGCACGGAGATGATCCGGCCCCGGCCGGCGAGCACCAGCAGCACCAGCGCGCCGCCGCCGGTCACCACCGCCACCGGCACACCGAACGGGGCGGTGACGAAATAGGCGGCCAGGAGCACGGCCAGCAAAGGAAACGCGGCGCGGAACACCGTGCGGTCGCGGATCGCGCCGGCCGGCGGGTCGAGGTCGGCAAGCGAATAGCTGGCCGGAACGTCCCGCCGATAGAACAGCCAGAGCACCACCAGCGTGGCGGCGAGCGAAACCAGATTCACCGGCACCATCACCGCCGCATAGCGGTCGAAGGAGACGTTGAAGAAATTGGCGCTGACGATGTTGACCAGGTTCGAGATCACCAGCGGCAGGCTGGTGCTATCGGCAACGAACCCGCACGCGACGATGAAGGCCATTGCCGCCGGAGGGCTGAACTTCAGCCGCAGCAGGATGGCGAGCACGATCGGCGTGAGCAACAGGGCCGCCCCGTCATTGGCGAACACCGCGGCGATCGCCGCGCCAAGCAGGATCACCAGGGGAAACAGCAGCGCGCCGCGCCCCTGGCCCCAGCGGGCAATGTGCAGCGCCGCCCAATGGAAGAAGCCGGCTTCGTCCAGCAGCAGCGAAATGATGATCAGGGCGACGAAGGTGAAGGTGGCGTCCCACACGATGTGCCAGACAACCGGGATATCGGCAGGGGTGATGACGCCGGTGAGGAGCGCGAGGGCCGCCCCCGCAAGGGCACTCCATCCGATTCCAAGGCCGCGCGGCTGCCAGATGACAAAGACGAGGGTGACGATGAAGATCGTGAGGGCGAGCATCGCGGCGGGTTTTCTTGCGGGAGGGGACCGGGGCGCCGCGCGCGAAGCGGGCGCCGGTTCGCGGAAAGAAAGCAGGAGCCGTCTCTAAAAGAAAGTGGGTCCCCGGCTGCGCGCGCCGGGGAACTCCATCAGGCGCCGGTCACCGGGCGCCCGGCCGCGTCCACGCCAAGCTCCCCCGTCGTTGGGGGATGGGAGAGAGGGCCCCATCCCTCACGCCACGTCCGGGCGGGACAGGGTGGCACCGGCGAGCCGGCCGATCTCGCGCACCTTGCTCGACAAGGTCATGCGGTCCAGGCTGGCGACCGGCAGCGCGGTGAAGGCGGTAATGCGGTTCATGAGGTAGCGCTGCGCCTTCACGAACGCCGCCTTGCGCGCGATGAGCGTGCCCTCGACCGCCGCGGGATCTTCGATACCCCAATGGGCGGTGATCGGGTGCCCCGGCCATACCGGGCAGGCTTCGCCTGCGGCGTCATCGCAGACGGTGAAGACGAAATCCATCACCGGCGCATCCGGCCGCGCGAACACGTCCCAGCTCTTGGAGGAAAGTCCGTCGGTGGGAAACTCGGTCTCCCGGAGCAGTTCGAGGGTCAGGGGATCGACCACGCCCTTGGGCTGGCTTCCCGCCGAATAGGCCCGGAAACGGCCGGCCCCCAGCTTGTTGAGCATCGCCTCGCCGAGGATCGAGCGGGCCGAATTGCCCAGGCACAAAAACAGCACGTTGTAGATGTGATCAGCCATGGACCTGCTCCTGGTCGGGATTGCAGCCACATGCGGCCAAGGCCGCGACTGCCGGAGTGCAAACCTCGGGATGGCCCTGGCAGCAGTCGCGCATCAGGAAATCCACGAGGCCGGAGAGCGCGCCATAAGACGCGTTATAGATGATCGAGCGTGATTGCCGGCGCGACCGGATCAGGCCGGCATGCTCCAGCTCCTTCAGATGAAACGACAGGTTGGAAGTGGACGCCTCGACCGCCGCCGCGATCGCACCCGCCGCCATGCCCTCGGGACCGGCAGTGACCAGCAGACGCACGATGCGCAGGCGCGTCTCCTGGGAGAGCGCGGAGAAGGCGGAAAGGGCTTGATGTTCGTCGATCATAAGTTCAATATCTCAACTGTTATTGAACAATAGACCGAAGCGAGACCGTGAACAAGCCCAAATCCTCATGCGCCGATGGTTTGCCGAACCTGGTGGGCGCGCTGCTCGATGCGCCCACCCCGGGCCATTTCGGCACCGCCGAACGGCAGCGCCACCCGCCCCGATTCCTGATCCTCTACGGCTCCCTGCGCCCCCGTTCCTTCAGCCGGTTCCTGGCGCATGAAGCCGCGCGCCTGCTCGAATACATGGGCGGCGAGGTGCGCATCTATGATGCCCACGGCCTGCCCCTGCCCGACGACGCCACGCCGGACCATCCCAAGGTCCGCGAACTGCGCGAGCTGTCGCTCTGGTCGGAAGGTCAGGTCTGGGTCAGCCCGGAGCGGCACGGCACCATCACCGGCGTGATGAAAAGCCAGATCGACTGGATTCCCCTTGCCGAAGGATCGGTTCGGCCGACCCAGGGCCGCACCCTTGCGGTGATGCAGGTGTCGGGCGGCTCGCAATCGTTCAACGCCGTCAACGCCCTGCGCGTGCTCGGCCGCTGGATGCGGATGATCACCATCCCCAACCAATCCTCGGTGCCGAAGGCGTTTCAGGAATTCGACGAGGCCGGCCGCATGAAGCCCGGGCCGCTCTATGACCGGGTGGTGGATGTATGCGAGGAACTGGTCAAGTTCACGCTGCTGACGCGCGATCACGCCGACTATCTCGTCGACCGCTACAGCGAGCGCAAGGACCGCATGCCGGAGCGCCTCGCGGGGATTGCCGCCGACGTGGGTTTCGTCAAGCCGACGGGTTCGTGACCCAGCCGGGGCCGTAAGGGAGACGGCAAAGGCATCGCCGCGGCGCCGATCGCGACGATGCCTTTGACCACCAAATCAGAACGGCATGGCGAAGCGGGCGCTGGCTTGCTGGGCCAGGTAATTGTCGCCCACGTCCACCTTATACTCGCCCCGCACCTCGTAGCCCTTGGTGTTGAAGAGCTGCACGCCGGCGCTGAGATTGAGCAGCGTGCCCGGGATCGACACTTCGGTGACGAAGCCGCCAAGCGAGGAGGCGGTGTCGTTGAGGTTCACGCCGATCTTCATATTGTCCTTTGCCAGCACCGTCATACCGACCGTAGCGTAGGGGCGCAGCCAGATCTGCGGATCGAGATCCACCCGCGCGCCGAACTCGACGTTCGGGCTGAAGGCGGCGTTCCATTGCTGGGCGGAATTGAAGCCCAGCGTCGTCCCGAGGCCCTGCTCCTGGTAGCTCGGCAAATAAGTGTAGAGCAGGTCGAAATCCGCATAGGGCTTGATGTACCAGTTGGAATAGACGAACTCGTAGCTGGCGCGGAACCGGGCCGCGGCCGTGAAGACGTTGGCGGTGCCGCTGGAGAGGGAGATCGCCGGCCCGATGTCGAGCACGCGATCGGTATCATAGGCGCCATAGCCCGCCGAGCCGGCGATGGCGAACAGCCAGGGACCGACCTGGCGCTTCAGCGAAAGCGCCACGTCCACCGCATTGCCCTCGGTGCTCGACAGATTGTCGGAGCTGTCCAGCCAGGACTGGGTGAAGCCCACCGTGCCGCCGAAGAACCAGTCGGTGGCGAGTTCGCGCTGCGCGCCGACGCGATAGGTCACCGCGCTCTGATTGAAGCCGCTGGTGTCGTTGGAAGAGGTCTGCTGCGTCCAGTCGCCGATGATGCGGGCCCAGGTGCAGCTCGTCTCCTCCATGAACGCGCCGGTGCCGGCGAACACCGGACAGCTCAACGCCATGTTCACGGACGTGCGGCTGTTCAAGGTCTGCAGCGCGGCGGCGCTGGAGGATTCATCCGGCGACGTGCTGTCGATCGCGGTGATGTAATCGTCCACCGAGGTTACGTTCGCAATGTCGCCGAACACCGCGGCATTTTTCTGGGATATGCCGCCATTGTTCCAGATCTTCTGCAGATAGGCCATGAGGCTGTCTTCGGTGGGCTTCATATTCACCCCCTCCGGCGCCTTGATGTCCGCGCGCGGCGTCAGCTCGATGGTGCCGCCCGTGCGCGTCACGCTCCAGGTGATGGGGCTATAGGTATTGACCGCCCCCGCCATGCTGCCGGTGACCGGACCGGAGATGGTCGCGATCTTGAAGCTTCCGGGCATCAGGCCGCCGACCACATTGGCCTGAACGACGCCCTTGAGATCGGCTGCGCCGGTCACATTCAGGAAATCGTTGCTCGTACCGCCCTGGGGCGTGCGGCTGACATCCACCTGCAGCGCGCCGTTCGCGGATTGGGTGAACCCGCCGATCAGAGCGGCGTTGGCAATTGTGCCCTTGCCGCCGATGGAAAAGACGCCGTTGTTTGTGAAGAGGCCGTTCGGCCCGAGGTTGATGGAGCCCTTGCCGGCGGACTGATAGGTGGCGCCGGGCTCGTTCTGGAATTCGTTGTATTCCGTCGTGCCGCCGGTGACCAGGTTCACGTCGCCGGTCACGCTCCCGTAGTTCTTAACCGTGTCCTTGGCGAACGAACCGAGGATGGCCACGTTGGAGCCGGCACTGACCGTGGCACCCTTCCGCAGCATAATGGTGTTGTTGGTGCCCCCGTCGAGTTGGATCGCCGCGCCGGTCCCGGTGCCGCCGGTCAGCGTGCCGTCGAAGGTCACATTGATCGATCCGGACACGCTGTTCGGCAGCACGAGCCCGCCGTTCCCCTGCACGCCGCTCTGCGCGAAGATGCCGACCGACCCCTCGCCCTTCGCCGTGATCGTGCCGTTGATGTCGATATTGATTTCGCCGCCCCTGGTCAGACCGCCCGGCGTAATGGGCGCGGCACCACTGGACGACGCAATCACCACGCCCTGGCTGCTGCCCATGGCGCCGCCGCCGCCCCCGAGGCTCTGGGCGAAGATGCCGTGGGCGTTGCGGCCCTCGGTGAGGATCTCGGTGGTGCCGTAGGTTCCGTCGACCTTCTTCGAGGTGATCGTGATGTTGCCGCCGGAGCCCGAGGCGTTCTTCCGGTTGGCCAGGAGCGCGTTGAGGGCGGTGGGGTCGGCCTTGACGTTGCCGATATAGCCGCCGCCCCCGCCGATGCTCTGCGCAAAGATGCCGACCGCGCCGGTTCCCTTGGTCTTGATGGTGCTTTTTTCGGCCAGGGTGATGGTGATAGCGCCGCCATCGCCCGTGACGCCGTCCCCGCCGAGGCGCCCCGTGAAGGTATTCTGCCGGCTCGCATCGCCATTGCCGAACGAGATCAAGCCGCCGCCGCCGCCGATGGATTGCGCCAGGAGACCGAAAGCGCCCATGCCCTCGGTGGAAATGGTGCCGCCCTGAACGATGGCGACCGCGCCGCCGTTACCGGACGCTTTGCTCTCGCCGCCGAGCGCAATCTTGAAGGTGTTGACCGTGTTTCGGTTCGCCGCCGCGATCGCCTCCGCCTTCTGGATTTCCGCGTCCACATCGATGCCGTAGAGGGCGAGCGCCGCCTTCACCTCGGGGTCGAGGGTGCGGGCATCCTTCAGGGTCTTCAGCATTTCCTCGGGATTGTAGGAATTGAGGATCGAAATCCCGCCGCCGCCGCCGATGGATTGCGCGACCACGCCATGGGCTTCGGCCCCGTGGGTGGTGATCGCGGCCGTATTGGTCACCGTCACGGACTTGCCCGCGCCGCCCACGCCGCCGGAGCCCCCGACGCTCATGGCTGGAATGGGCAGGTCCAGCAGGTCCTGGAGGTGGGGGAACTGGGTTCCCGCCTGCAGATCCATGTTCATCGCCGTGACGCCGCCGCCGCCGCCCACGCTCTGCGCGGCGATCCCGAACGCGGAGTGCCCCAAGGTATCGATGGCACCGGTATTGGTCACCTCGACCTTATCGCCGGCCCCGCCGCCGGCACCGCTGCCGCCGATGGTGGACTTCAAGCTGATCAGCTTGTTGGAGCCCACCTGCGAGGAGCCCGCCGCACCGCCGCCGCCGCCGATCGACTGCGCGAAGATCGCCGCCGAGGCGTCGCCGGTGGTCGATAGGGCCATGCCGTTCGTGACGCTGACTTCGCCCCCATTGCCTCCGGCGCCGCCCGAGCCGCCGACCGACGCGTTGTAGGAAAGCGTAATGGGAATCGACGGCTTGGCCTTGTTGACCCAATTGCCCGCCTTGCCGCCGATGAAGCTGCCGAGAGTCTTTTTCAGCTTGTCGACAAGCTGCGCCTTGGTCGCATCCGGCAGGTTCTGCAAGACGCCCTTCAGGACGTTGAAGCCGATGTCCTTGAAATTGGCGATAAACTGCATGGCCGGAGCGGTCGCGGCATCGGTGCCGCCGCCCGAGACGGAAGACGATGCACCGCCCACGCCGCCGCCGCCGCCGATCGATTGGGCAAAGATCGCATAGGCCGAGGTGCCGCCGGTGGTGATGGAGTTCGCCACGCCATTCTTGGTCACCGAGGTCGTGGTGACGCTGACCTTGCCGCCGTTATTGCCGCTGCCGCCGTTGCCGCCCACGGTGGAGTTGTAGGTGAAGGACGTATCGATGCCGAGCGATGAGGCGCCGCCAATGCCGCCGCCGCCGCCGATGCTTTGCGCCTGGATACCCGAGGCGCCCGCTCCGCCGGTGGTGATGGAGCCGCTGTTGATGACGGTCACGTCGCCGCCGTAACTGCCACTGGCACCTTTTCCGCCCACATTGTCGCTGGCGGCGGCATTCTTCATGCTTCCGCCGAGATTGCTCAAAGTACTGACGACGGTGAGCACGGTATCGCCGACGGTGCCAAGCTTCAGGGGCGTCGCATCCCCGCCATTGCCGCCGCCGCCGCCGACGCTCATGGCCTGCAGCCCGATGGCTGAAAAGCCTTGGGTGGTGATATCGCCGGAATTGGTGACCTTGACGGTGCCGCCGTAATTGCCGCTGCCGCCGTCCCCACCCACGGAGGAGGAGAACTTCAGCGATACACCCTTGGCCTGGGCCAGCAGATCCTGGGCGAGAATCTCTCCGTTCCCGCCCTGGCCGCCGCCGCCGCCGATGCTCATGGCGCTGATGCCCATCGCGAGCGCGCCCTTGGTGGTGATGGCCCCCGAATTGTCCACCGTGACGGTGTTGCCCCAGCTGCCGGTGCCGCCGGATCCGCCGGTCGCATTGGCGGCGGAGATGTTGACGGAGCTGGCGTAGGGAACGGACAGCGTCACCGACCGTGCCGTGCCGCCGTTGCCGCCGCCGCCGCCGATGCTCATGGCGCTGATGCCGAAGGAGGAGGCGCCGTCCGTCGTCAGGGCGGCGGAATTCTGAACGGTCACCGTTCCCGCAGTATTGCCCTTGCCGCCTTTGCCACCCGTGGTGCTGGCGATGGTGACGTTGGGGAATCGCTTGTCGAGGCCGAGCGCTACGGATGCCGCGAGCGCATCGCCGCCATTGCCGCCACCGCCGCCGATGCTCGCCGTGTCGATGGCCGAGGAGTTCGAGCCCTTGGTGGTGATGCCGAGGCCGTTCTTGACCACCACAGCACCGCCGGACCCGCCTTCGCCGCCGGAGCCGCCCACCGCGCGGGCGATCGACAATTGAAGGCCGACGCTCACCGCCGTCGCGCGCCCGCCGACACCGCCGCCGCCGCCGACCGATTGCGCGAGGATGCCGGGTGCGAAGCGCCCATCGGTTGAGATGGAGCCCGTGGTCGGGCCGCCTGCCACTGCCAGGTTGTTCACCGTGACCGCGCCCCCGGCACCGCCCACGCCGCCGTTGCCGCCCAGTGCGACCGAGAACGAGATCCCCGGCAGGAAGCCGAAAGTGACGGTATTGCCGCCGCCGCCGCCGCCGCCACCGATGCTCTGGGCGAGGATGCCGGCGGCGGAATCGCCCTTGGCGCTGATTGTGCCGCTGTTGTTGACCGTGACGGCGCCGCCGATGCCGCCTTTGCCGCCATCCCCGCCGGAGCCGAAGAACAGGAAGCCGCCGCTGCCGCCCGCGCCGCCACCGACCGGCTTGGTGGCCAACTGGCCGGTCTGGAACGCATCGATCGCCTTCCCGCCGCCGATGCTCTGGGCGACGATGGCGGAAGATCCCTTGCCGTTGGTGGTGATCGTGCCGGCGTTGGTCACCTTGACGGTACCGCCCGTGCCGGCGTCACCGCCGTTGCCGCCGAGGATTTGCGAGCCGCCCTCCCCGCCGCTGCCGCCGAGCGATTGCGCGACGATGCCGAAGGCATAGTCTCCGGTGGTTTCGACCTTGCCGAGCTGGTTGATCACCACCCAGCCGCCATTGCCGCCGTTGCCGCCCGCCAATCCGAGATATTCGACCGCCGACGAGGCGCCGTCGCCGCCGGTGCCGCCGATGCTTTGCGCGACGATGGCTGTGGAGCCCTTCCCGGTGGCGCGGATGGTGCCGCGGTTGGTGAGAAGGACCGAGGGGTTGCTCTCGGAATCGTTGAAGGCCCCGCCGTCCGCGCCCCGCGACCCGTTGGCGACGAGGGAATCCCCGCCCCGACCGCCGAGTGCCTCGATGATGACGGCAGGGGCCGCCCCGCCCGAAGTGGAGATCGTGGCGCTCGCGTCGACGGTCACGGAGGCGGAGCCGCCGGTGCCGCCGCTGCTCTGGAGGCGCGGCGAGGTTGCCTTGGAGCCGCCGTAGCCTCCGGCGCCGCCTTGCGAGGTCAGCCTCAAGGCGGCGAGATTGTCGCCGCTGACCTGGATGTTGGTCTGGATCGACGCCGAGACCGGCCCGCCCGAGCCGCCGCCGCCCGAGCGCTGGCCGATGATGGCGGAATCGCCGCTCCTCGTGTCTTCGCCTTTCGCACCGTCGCCGCCGATGGATTGCAGCCAGATCAGCGATGTGCTTTCGGACTGGCCCCTGAAGAAGGTGAGCGGATTGCCGTTCTGGGTGAAGCTCACCGCGCCGCCGGCGCCGCCGTCGGCCCAGGTGTTGATGCTGTCCGAGCGCCCGCCCAGGCCGCCTTGCGAGCGCAGCAGGATCATCGGATCGCCGGCGATCGAAGTGGCCGAGACCGTGCCCTGCTGGATGAAGAGGATGCTCCCGCCGGCACCGCCGTCCTGCGGGCTGACCGAGTTCTCGCCGTTGCCGCCCTTACCGCCGGTCGACACAAGCTGGACCACCGGCCCGCCCCCGCTGGGACGGCTGATGGTGGTGAGGTTTTTGAATTTCAGGTCGCCGGCCACGCCGCCGGCCGTGGCGGGCTCGTTGTCCACCCAGGGAAGAAAGTGCCAGACGCCGTTGACGCCGGGCGTTCCCGAGGCACTCCTGATCCAGGTCACCTGCGAGCCGGTTATGTTCTGCACATCGGCCTGCGCCAACGCCGGGGCCGGTGTTGCGACCAGGGCCGTCAGCAGCGCAAGTGAGCTTGTCCCTCCAAGCAGATGACGGCCGATCGGCAAAAGCTTCCGCTCATGAACCCGGCTAATGGACATCAGATGCTCCCCCACGAAGCATGGGCCCGCCGAAGGTGGAGCCCATTCCGAAACGTTTCGTCAGGAGACTGCCAAACGCCAGCAGATTACCTCCGACTTCAGCCGACGAGTAACATGCCGTTCAGGAGCAGGGAAAGCGAAATGTTGCTCGTATTTCTTGAGCGCTTCTAGAAAGATCGTATCTTTCCTATTCTTGCGTATTTTCATCTTCCTTTCGCATGGTGCGGATGCTGCAAGTTGGGATTTTACACCTCGTCGGCGAAGGATCGGGTGATGCGGATGCAGTGGGCGCCTCGGGTAAAACCGTGAGCCGGGGCAGGATGCGTGCATCGCCTGTCGAACAGGCCGGTTGCCGCACCCGCATTTCCTGGATACATCCCATGTCTCGCCTATAATTGCCCAAAGGAAATGTGGCGCGTGTCGCTTAAAGGCAATCAGCCCGCATGGAGAGCTTGCACCGCACTTGCGGCGGCGTATCTGCTCGTCTTGCAAATACTGGTTGCAGGCCTGTTGGCGGGCACGCTGGCGGCGAGGGCGGCCGGGCCCTCTGAAGCCGGCATCATTCTGTGCACTTCGTCGGCCGCGCACTCCGGCGATACGCAGGATGACGGCAGCGGCAAGGCCCATCTGCCGCCGTGCTGCAGCTTCGGCTGCCCGATGGTGGGATGGCTTGGCCTCGCGCCGGCCCCCACCGACATCCGCGCCGCGGCCTTCATACCCGTCCCGCCAGCGCGGCCGGGCAGTGGCGCCCCCCGCGCACCAGATCAAGCCCTCTCGGGCTTCCAGGCCAGAGCCCCGCCGGCCTGACCAGACCGGCCGCCTCACGCGCCGTCCTCGCCCCTGCACACACCTCTTGTCGGCCCCCGCTCTGCGCGCGCCGACGCGGGCGTGTCGTTGGGCGGGCCAGCCTCCATTGCCTTTGATCTCTTAAAGACGGGACCTCCCCGCCATGACGTGCCTTTCCACGCCCCGCCGCTTCGGCCGGCGCGCCAGCGCAGCCTTGCTCTTTGCGAGCACCGCGATCGCACCCGCCCTCGCCCAGCAGCAATCCACCCCCACGGCGACCACCGAAACCGTGATCGACCTGCCCACGGTTACGGTCGAGAACGGCTCCGCCGCCCAATCCCTGGTTCTGCCGGACATCGCCAAGCTGCGGCTTTCGAACGAGACCGGCAGCCTCGTCGGCCTGACGCCGTTCGAGACCCCCGCCAGCGTCGACATCGTGACCCAGCAAGAGATGCAGGATCGCGGCCTGCGCACCCTCACCGAGGTCTATAATACGGTGCCCGGCGTCACCGCCGGCAACTTGCCGGGCGAGCCGGGCGTGACCTCCATCCGCGGCTTCTCCCGCGCGGCGGTCGGCTATTCCATCGACGGCATGCAGGTGCCCGATCCGCTGCTCATCTCGCGCAATTACGACAGCTTCACCTTTGAGCGGGTGGAAGTGCTCAAGGGACCGGCATCGGTGATTTCCGGCAATGGCGCCCTCGCCGGCACCATCAATCTCGTCACCCGCCAGCCGGACTTGAACCGCACCGGCGGCGAGGCCCTGGTGAGCTACGGCAGCTTCGACACGGTACGGGCCGGCATCGACTATAATGCCGCCCTGGGCCAGAACGCGGCGGTGCGCGCCAGTGCCAGCTACGGCCAGTCCGGCGGCTATGTGAACGACACCGATTCCCAGACCGCCGCCGTCACCCTCGCCACCACATTGGTGCTGTCCGACCGGCTCACCACGACGGCGGCCATCGACTATTTCCACGATGACTACAGCACGCCCTATCAGGGCACGCCGCTGATCGCCCGCGCGGCGGCGATTTCGCCATCGAACCTCGTCTCCGCGCCGGGCGGCATGGTGATCGACAAGGCGCTGCGCAACCAGAACTACAATGTCTACAATGGCGAGATGCGTTCCGACGCGGTGTGGCTGCGCGACCGGACGGAATACGAACTGACCGACAACTGGACCTTGCGCAACGACCTCGGTTACTACACCGCGAACCGCTTATGGGCGAATTCGGAAGATTTCACCTATAATACCGCCACCGGCCTGCTCGACCGCAGCACCACCAAGATCACCCACGACCAGCACGTGTGGTCGGAACGGGCGACCGCCCTGTTCGATGGGGATGTGTGGAACATGCGGCACCGCTTCGCGGCGGGCCTCGAATATATCAACACCACGCTGAACTCCGAGCGCCGGTTCGGCACCACCACGTCGGTCAGCCCCTATTTTCCCAACCGGGGGTATTTCCCCGCGGATACGGCGGCCAATTTCTCCACCCGGCAGAATTACGACAGCCAGGTGGATACCTATGCCGCCTTCACCGAAGACGCCGTCAATCTCACACCCGAATGGCTGGTGGTCGGCGGCATCCGCTATGAGGCGATCCAGCTCGACCGCCAGATCTACAATCTGAATACCTTCACGACCTCGCAGTTCGACAATAATTACGAAAGCATCTCGTGGCGGATCGGAACGGTCTACGACATTCTTCCCGGCACGGCGGTCTTCGCGCAATATAGTCAGGCGACCGTCCCGGTCACCTCGCTGCTGCTCAGCAATATGGCGAACGCCAAGTTCGAGCTTTCCACCGGCAATTCGATCGAGGCCGGCATCAAGTCCACGTTCTGGGACAATCGCGTGGTCACCACCGCTTCGGTCTACCAGATCGAGCAATACGACATCCTCACCCGCGACCCGGCCAATCCCGCGCTCACCATCCAGGGGGGCAGCCAGCGCTCGCGCGGCATGGAGGCGGAAATTGCCGTGGCGCTGACCGATCAATTGAAGGTCACGGCAAATACCTCCTACATCAATGCGGAATTCACCGAGCTTTGGTCCGCAGGCGCCAACCTCGCCGGCAACCGGCCGACCAATGTTCCCGAATGGACCTATCTGTTGCTCGCCAGCTATCGCTTCGCCGATATTCCGCTGACGGTCAGCGGACAGGTGCAATATGTCAGCTCGTTCTATACCGACACCGCGAACACCATCGAGGTTCAGGGCCGAACCCTACTGGATGCCTGGATCAGCTATGACATCGGGCGGGGCACCTTCCGCCTGCGCGGGCGCAATCTGACCAATGCGTTCTATGCGGACTGGTCGGGCTACAGCTCGACCCAGGTCTATCTCGGCGCGCCGCGCAGCTATGAGCTGTCTTATGCGGTGAAGTTCTGATCGCACCGGGCGGGCGCCCGGCGCGCCCGCCCGCCTCGGCAATTCCTCACCGGGAGGCGTTCTTGTCTGAAATCTGGTCTTCCGCCGTGCTGCACAGGGCGATATGGCGCTGGCATTTCTATGCCGGGCTGCTGTGCGCCCCGTTCATGCTGATCCTCGCCGTCACGGGGGCGATCTATCTGTTCAACGATGAAATCAACGATCTCATCTATCCCCGCGAACGCCTGGTGGCGCCGTCGCAGCACCAGATCGCGCTGAGCGAGATCGCAAGCGCCGCACTCTCGCCCTTTCCCGGCGGGCGGGTGACCCGCATCGATACCCCCGCCGCGCCGGGGCGCAGCGTGCAGGTATTCGTTTCCCCGCAGCAGGGCGAGCCGGTGCGGGTGTTCGTCGATCCGGGAACCGGCGCGGTGCTCGGCTCCCACATCTACACCCACACCCTGGTCGGCTTTGCCGATGTCGCCCACGGCTCGCTGATGCTGGGCACGTTCGGCGACGGCATCGTCGAGCTTGCGGCGTGCTGGGGCTTCATCCTCACGGTGAGCGGTCTTTATCTGTGGTGGCCGAAGGGCGGGGCGCGCGCCGCGCTGCTGCCGCGCCTGGGCGTGCGCGGGCGCGCCTTCTGGAAGGAGTGGCATGCCGCCATCGGCCTTTGGACGGCGGTGCTGGTGATGTTCCTCATCCTCACCGGCCTGCCTTGGGCAAACCTGTGGGGCGACCTGCTGCGGCGGGGCGCGGACGTCGCCGGCATCGGCTATCCCGTGAGCCATCGCTCCCACGGCGCGCCGGTCACTTCGACGCTTACGGTGAAGGACGCGACCGGCGGCACGGTGCCCTGGACCCTGGAAGCAGCACCCGCGCCCCAATCCGATGCGCATGAGGCGCACCGTCATGCCGCGATGGCTCCCCCCGCGCCATTGGACCGGCCGGCCATCGGATTAGATGCGGTGGCCGAACGCCTTGCCGCCGCCGGCCTGTCCGCGCCCTACCGCCTGAGCCTGCCCCGCAACGCCGATGGGGCCTATATCGCCGTGCTCTATCCCGACCAGCCGGAGGGCCAGCGCACGCTCTATATCGACCAATATTCGGGCCGCGTGATCGACGACGTGCGCTATGCCGATTATGGCGTCGTCGCCAAGGCGGTCGAGCTGGGCGTGCAGATCCACATGGGCAATTATTTCGGTCGCCTGAACCAGATCGTGATGCTGCTGCCCTGCATCGGCATCGTCTTTCTGTGCCTGTCCGGCCCTTATATGTGGTGGCGCCGCAGACCCAAGGGTCATCTGGGCGCGCCCCGCGCCCTGGCGGCGCCGACGCTGCGGACCCTGGTGGCGATCATCCTGACCCTCGGCCTCATCTTCCCGCTGGCCGGCGCCTCGCTCGCGCTGGTGCTGGCCTGCGACCTGCTGTTCCGCCGGCTCGCGCACCGCTCCCGGACGGCGTGACGCGCACCCCCAAAGCGGCCCGCCGCATAGGGCAGCGTGCCGCACACCGTGCGCCTACAGCGACCGGCCGTTCCGTGCCATGCTGCTCCATTCAAGACCTGAGAGGCCGAGCGTTCCGTGACCGCGCAGCACCCCGCCTGGAAAGCATGGACCGCCGTTGCGGCGGCGTATCTGCTTGTCCTGCAGGTGCTGCTGATCGGGATGAGCATCGGCGCGCATGCCGGGCCATTGTCCCTCGTTGATGGCGCAGGCGCCCTGTGCCTCTCGTCCTCCTCCGGCGGTCCGCCGGCCGGGGACGATGCACCTGCTCACGCGCTGCCCGATTGCTGTGTCCTCGGCTGCACCATGTTCGGCCCGGCGGCCGCGCCACCGCCCCCAACGGCGCTGCTTGTCCCGCCCCCGCGCAGCGATGGCGCGCCGATCGCAAAGATGCGGCCGAGCGCTTTCGTCCGCTCATCCATCGCCCACTCCTCAAGCCTTGCCCGCGCTCCACCCGCCGCGATCTGAGCCCGCGCCCTTTCAGGGCCCACCGCCGTTCGCAGTGCGCATGCATGCCTCGCCCAATCCTGGGCAGAGGTTCGCTTTTGGAGCTTTCTCATGATCAATCCGTTTCGCCGCCTGTCCGGAACCGCAGGCGCGCGCCTGCCCCACCGCCTCTATGGTGAGGAAATTCTCGCCGCGACCGTGTTCGCGGTCTTCATCCTCCTGCTCTCGGCGCAATCGCTGTTCGCGCACGAATTCAAGGTGGGCAGCATCGAGGTCGACCATCCCTGGGCGCGCGCGACGCCGAACGGCGCGGCGGTCGGCGGCGGCTATCTGGTGCTGAAGAATACCGGCACGGCCGACGATCGCCTGGTTTCGGCGACCGCCACGGTAGCGCAGCGCGTGGAGATCCATGAGATGTCCATGGCCAATGGCGTCATGACCATGCGTCCGGTGGTCGGCGGCCTCGTGGTCCCGGCGAACGGATCGGTCGCCCTCAAGCCCGGCTCCTACCACATCATGTTCATGGGCCTGAAGCAGCCGCTCAAGCAGGGCACCCCGTTCGAGGGCACGCTCACCTTCGAGAAGGCCGGCACGGTCAACGTGAAATATGTCGTCGACGCCATCGCCGCGAGCGGCAGCGACCACGACCATATGCAGATGGGCAAGTGAGATGGTCCGTCCGCATCAGCCCTCAGATCCTGAGGGATCGGTGCCGCGGGCGCGGGGGCGCGGCGTTCTGCTCGCCCTGGTCGTGGGCGTCGCCGCCACCGCCGGCTTCCTGATCTGGCAACCGGGGGCCTTGCTCTCCGCCACCCAGGCGGTGAGCGAGCGCGCGACCATCGGCGGTCCGTTCCGCCTTGCCTCCTCAAAGGGCGGGGACCTCTCCGATGGCGATCTCAAGGGCAAGCCATTCGCCATCTTCTTCGGCTTCACCCGCTGCCCGGAAGTGTGCCCGACCACCTTGTGGGACATGTCGGAATCGCTCCACCGGCTGGGCGCGCAGGCGCAAGACCTGACGGTGGTGTTCGTCTCGCTCGACCCGGAGCGGGACACGCCGCAGACGCTGGCAAGCTACATCCAGTCCTTCGATCCGCGAATCATCGGCCTTTCGGGGCCGCCGGCTCAGATCGCGGCGCTGGCCAAGGCTTACCGGGTGTTCTGGCGCAAGGTCCCGACCAGCGATGGCGACTACACCCTCGACCACACCGCCGTGGTGTATCTGATGGATCGCCAGGGGCATTATGCCGGGATCATCGGCTACAAGGAGGATGAGGCCGCGCGGGATGAGAAGTTGCGCCAACTCCTGGCAATGCCGGGAGCTGCGGGATGAACGCGTCCTCCTCCTCGGTGCTGCGCGACCTTGGCACCACCTTCGTCTCCGGCGCGGCGGCGGGCTGCCTGCTGATGGGCGGCATTAAGCTGTTCGACCTCGATGTTGCCCGTGCGTTGCTGGACGTGAGCGGCGACGGCATCGATCTGCGCGACACCGCGGCCGTGAGCTGGATCTTCGGCCAGATGGCGATCCTGATCCGCTTCGTCGTTCCAGGACTTTTGCACCTGTGACGCTGGCGCGGGGCGAGGGCCTGACACGACACCCTTGCCCCGCTTCCCTCCATACGAACCGGGAGGCTCTTATGGGCACCGTCCCCCTCAAGATCGTCCTGAAGCCGCGCGGGCGCATCATCCCCGTCGTCCAGGAAAGCATGGACAGCGCGGACATCTTCCGCGTCGGCCGCACCATCATGATCCGGCACGGCGATCAGGCTTACCAATTGCGCCTGACGGCCCAAAACAAACTCATCCTCACCAAATAGCGCACGGCGCCGCGCATCTGCGCCCTTGACAGCGGCTGCGGGTTGTCCGCTGCTGCACGAGCGAATGGTTTTCGGACGAGGCACGGCGACGCGCTTCGGACGATATGGGAACGGGGGAACGGCTGACCGCCGCGAGCCCCGACCGCCCCCGCGACTGTGAGCGGCGAGTGGCCTGCCGGGATGCCACTGGACCTACCCTTCGGGGAGGCCTGGGAAGGCGGAAGGTTGCGACGACCCGCGAGTCAGGAGACCGGCCAGGCGCAGCATGTGTTCAATCTCACGCCGTCGGGTGAGACGGTAAAGGAGCCTTCTATGCATATCGAACCCGGCCTCGTGGATCCCGGCAAGATCTGGCTGAGCTATGTGACCGCCGCCGGTGCCCTCGGCTATACGATGAAGCTGGCGGCCGGAACCGTGCGCGAACGCGGCCCGCTCTCGCTGATCGCGCGCAGTGCGGCATGCACCGCCCTCGTCTTCTCGTTCTTCGAAATTCTCCCGCATTATCCGGTCGGCGTTTCCGAGGTCCATCTGATCCTCGGCTCGACCTTGTTCCTGATCTTCGGGGCCGCCCCGGCAGCCATCGGCCTTGCCCTCGGCCTGCTGGTCCAGGGCCTGTTCTTCGCGCCGTTCGACCTGCCGCAATACGGCATGAATGTCACGACCCTGCTGGTGCCGCTGTTCGCGCTCGCCGTGCTGGCCCCCAAGGTCCTGGCACCCAACACGCCCTATGTGGAGCTGAAGTATCGTCAGGCCCTGGCGCTTTCGACCACCTATCAGGCCGGAATCGTCGTCTGGGTGGCGTTCTGGGCGCTCTACGGCCAGGGCTTCACGGTGGCGAACGCTTCCTCCATCGCCACGTTCGGCGGCGCCTACATGCTGGTGATCATTGTCGAGCCGCTGATCGATCTTGCCGTGCTCGCGGCAGCCAAGGCCCTGCACGGTCTCAAGGGCAGCGCGCTGCTCGAGCGGCGCCTCTACGACCCGGCCTGAACCACGGGTTCCCACCAACGGCCGTCCGGTCGACGTGATCCAAGGACATGAGCGGCGCCCCCCGCCGCTCATGTCGCCGCCCACTCGGCCGGCGAGATTCGAGCGAAGCAGGAGCGCCAGCAGCGATCTTGCCGACGGTTCGGCTCGCGTCAGGAAAACGCGACTGAACGACGAGAGAGAGGGTTTCCCTGCGTCCCTGAAAACGGGGAAACGCCCTAGAGCTTCGCCAGGATCGAACCGTCGATCTGCGACACGCGCTCCACGCCCGTCAGGGTCATCGCCACGCGCATTTCCTTCGCGAGGATATCGAGAAGGTTCTCCACGCCCGCTTGGCCACCGCTTGCCAAGGCATAGGCGAAGGCGCGACCGAGCAGCACGCCCTTCGCGCCGAGCGCCAGCATGCGGACCACATCGAGCCCCGAACGGATGCCGCCATCGGCAAGGAGGGTAAGTTCGCTGCCCACCGCATCGGCGATGGACGGCAGAGCCCGGGCGCTCGAGAGCACCCCGTCGAGCTGCCGGCCCCCGTGGTTCGACACAACGATGCCGCTGGCGCCGAACGTCACCGCGTCGCGCGCATCCTCGGGGTCGAGGATCCCCTTGATGATGATCGGGCCGCGCCAGAAATCGCGGATCCATTCGAGATCCGACCAGCTGATCGACGGATCGAAATTCGCCGCGAGCCAGCCGATATAATCGGCAAGGCCGGTCGGCTTGCCGAGATATTTGGACACGTTGCCGAGATCGTGGGGCGTTCCCATCAGGCCGACGTCATACGCCCAGCTCGGCTTGAACATGGCCTGGAGGATGCGCCGCTGCGGGCCGAACGGGCCCGACATACCGGAATGCGGATCGCGATAGCGCGCGCCCGGCGTCGGCATGTCGACGGTGAAGACCAGTGTGGTGACCCCGAGCGCCTGCGCCCGCTCCAGCGCATTGCGCATGAAGCCGCGGTCCTTCAGGACATAGAGCTGGAACCACGGCATCCTGGGGCTTGCCGGCACCACTTCCTCGAGCGGGCAGACCGAGACCGTGGAGAGGGTCATGGGGATGCCCTTGACCGCCGCCGCCCGGACCGCCTGCACCTCGCCGCGGCGGGCGAGCATGCCCGCGAGCCCCACCGGAGCCAGGATGACGGGCATGGCGCACGGCTGCCCGAAAAGCTCGGTTTCCAGGCTGAGCTTTTCGACATTCTTGAGCACGCGTTGCCGCAGGCTGATGCCCTGGAGGTCGGAGACATTGCTGGCCAGCGTGCGCTCGGCATAGGCGCCGCCGTCGACATAGTCGAACAGGAAGCGCGGAAGCTTGCGCTTCGCGGCCGCGCGATAGTCGTTGGGGGAAGCGATGATCATGGGCGGGTGATGCAGCTGAAACGATATCGATCCTCGATTTAGCCGCTATGCCCCGGCATGACTACAGATATCGAAGCCGCGCGGCGTCGACCCGGAGCCGCCCGCGAAGCTGAGTAGTTTCCGAGCCTGCTCCACCCCCCGTCCCGGAGATAATGTCGGGGCGGTTGAGCGTGGCATGGGGCCAAAGGTCCATCGCCACGCTGCCAAGATTTCACGACCGGGCCGGCCTTATGCTCGCCGCGCCGGTATCTCGGGCGGCATGAGGGCGGCAGGGCGATGAATGCGCTAAGGATCCTCATCATCGAGGACGACGCCGTGATCGGCATGCATCTGGCTGAACTGCTCGAAGATATGGGACACGATGTCTATGCAATCGAAGCCACTGAATCCGACGCGGTGATTGCGGCGAGCCTGTCGAAGCCGGACCTCATGATCGTTGATGCGATGCTGCAGCAGGGAAGCGGCATATCCGCTGTCGAGGCCATTTGCCGGAGTGGACACGTGCCGCATATTTTCATCAGCGGCGACGTTCTGAGCATCAAGACAATTATTCCGTCCGCGGTCGTCGTTCAAAAGCCGTTTCGAGAGCAGGACATCGTCCGCGCCATTCGCAGCGTGATCGAAGACGCTGCGGGGTCGTGAGTCCCGCGCCGGCGGTCCGGGCTGGCGATGCGGCCGGCAAGCCCTTCTCAAAGCCAAAGCCCGAGTTGACCGGCACGGCCACCGCGCCGGCTCATACCTGCAGTGCTTCGCGCCAACCGCGAACGCCTGGCGCGGTTTCGCGCGAAGCGGAAACCGGTTCGCGTGAAGAAAACGCGTCTACACAATGACGTAGAGCGTTTTCCCGATTCCATGAAAACGGGGAAACACTCGAGAACATATTCGGCAAACACCGGTTCGCCGAATAGTCTCTACGTCTCTGTTTAATCTACGATTTCAGGCACAAAGCTGCGCGGCGCACTTTTGCTGAAGTTGCTCTAGGCCGATATGATTACCTTCAGCGCCTTCGTGTCCGCGGCGTTGGCGAAGGTGTCATAGGCATCCAGGATCTGATCGAGCCTGAACCGATGCGTGATGAGCCGG
This sequence comes from Roseixanthobacter psychrophilus, assembly GCF_043195195.1. Lineage (NCBI taxonomy): Bacteria > Pseudomonadati > Pseudomonadota > Alphaproteobacteria > Hyphomicrobiales > Xanthobacteraceae > Roseixanthobacter > Roseixanthobacter psychrophilus. The sequence continues at coordinate 178,589 of NZ_JBAFWT010000004.1, read as the reverse complement.
GTCGGGTCGATTTTCCCGGCCTGAACCGTCTTCAGCAGCATGGGGTCGAGACCGTATCCACCAGCCGGGTGGTGATGGTGATGTTCTGCGCCCACAGCGTTTCCAGATGGAGATCGACCTTCTGGCCGTGGACGCCGACATTGGCGATGACGCCGCCCGGCGCGACCAGTTCCTCGCAGAGCACGAACGTCGCGGGGACGCCGACGGCTTCGATCGCGGCGTCGACCCCGCGTCCGCCGGTCAAGGCTTTGACCGCCGGCACGGCGTTTCCGTCGGCATTGTTGATCGTGTGCGTGGCACCGAATTGCCGCGCCAACCCGAGGCGATTGTCGTCCAGGTCGATCATGATGATCTGCGCGGGCGCGTAGAACTGCGCCGTCAGCAGCGCCGCGAGCCCGATCGGTCCGGCCCCCACGATGGCGACGGTGGAGCCCGGCGCGACCTTGCCGTTGAGCACCCCGCATTCGAAGCCGGTGGGCAGGATGTCGCTCAGCATCACCAGAGCTTCCTCATCGGCCCCTTCCGGGATCGGATAGAGGCTGGTGTCGGCGTGGGGCGTGCGGACATATTCGGCCTGGGTGCCGTCGATCTCGTTGCCGAGGATCCAGCCGCCGGTGGTGCAATGCGAATACATGCCGCGCCGGCAATAGTCGCACTTTCCGCAAGAGGAGATGCAGGAAATCAGGACGTGGTCGCCGGGACGAAAAGACGTGACGGCGGGGCCTACGGATTCGATGATCCCGACACCTTCATGCCCAAGAATCCGGCCCGGCGCGCAAGTTGCGACGTCGCCCTTGAGAATGTGCAGGTCGGTGCCGCAGATCGTCGTCTTGACCATCTTCACGATGGCGTCGCCCGGCGCCGTGATCTGCGGCTTCTCATGCTCTTCCAGGGCCTTCTGGCCCGGTCCACGATAGACGAGCGCTTTCATCGGCTTCTCCTGCTTTCGATGAGCCCGCGCTGCGCGGGATATGCTCACATATGTCCGATGCTCAGCCCCTGGAGCGCACCCAGCAGCCACAGAACAATCAGGACCAGAAGCAGAAGGCCGAGCACGCCGCCGACCCCCCGGCCGCCATACCGGCTGAAGCCATAATATCCACCGCCGCCGCCAAGCACCAAAATCAATATGATAACCAGCAAAATCGTAGACATGCGACCCTCCCAGGGTGGACGTCCTTAAAAGATGCCGCGGCGCACACTCTGAAAACCAGCACCGCAGCGATGCGACCCGTTCCTGCGGCAAATGTCCGAAGGCATTCGCGCATGGATCGCCATGCCATATTATTCCCCGCTGCGGCGGGGGCGAGGGTCGGAAACTACTTACCGCCGCCGTCATGTCCACGACATCGAATGAAATCAGGCGGGAAACCTGGGGGCACGGTGCGTCCGCGCGCAAGGCAAGCGCCACCACAGCTCATGCAAAGGGCTCCGAGTCGTCCTTCCAGGACGACGCAAGCGCGAGGCGGGCCAGGGCGGGAAGCGACTTCGAACCGGTCTTCCGCATGATCGAAGCGCGGTGGTTCTCGACGGTCCGCTGGCTCAGGCCGAGGTCCGCCGCGATGTTCTTGCTGGGGTGGCCGGCAAGCACGAGGTCCAGTATCTGGCGCTGCCGCTCGGTCAGGGATGCCAGGCGGCTTTCCGCATCCGCCCGCCGGCTTGAGGATTTGTCGGCATCGCGCGACTGCTCCAGCGCCTGCGCAACGGCGGCAAGCAGATCGCTGCGGCTTGCCGGCTTCTCGATGAAGTCGACGGCTCCGGCCTTCATGGCCTGAACGGCGGTCGGCACGTCGCTATTGCCGGTGATCATGATGGCAGGCATGCGGTCTGTGGCATCATGGAGTCGCTGCAGCAATTCGAGCCCGTTCATCCCCGGGAGATAAGCATCCACAAGAAGGCATGCCGGGCGACCGGGATGATAGGCTGCCAGAAAAGCTTCACAACTGTCGTAGTCCTCCACGATCCTGCCGTCCTCTTCAAGGAGACTCCGCATGCTTTCCCGCACATGGCTGTCGTCATCGACGATGAACACCACCGGGGCATGCGCTGGGGCGCCGGTCGCAGCGGGAGGAGCCTGGCGATGCGCGCCGGCGCCCCTGGGCCGCAGCAGCCGTTCCATGGCACCAGCCAAATCCTTCGGCTTCACGGGCTTGGTCAGTTGTACGCAGTCGCCGAGCGCGATGTCCCGCTCCGCCTCTTTCGATATGTCGCCGGTCAGGATGATGACTGGGACTCGGTCCTGAAGCTTCGCCCGGAGCTGTTTGGCGGCCTGCAGCCCGTTCACGCCGTTGGGCAGGTTGTAGTCCGCCAGGATGAGGTCGGGCCGGATCGTACCGCGCTCCACCATTTCCAGTGCCGCGACGGCGTCGCGCGACGCGGCCACCATATGTCCCTCGCCCGTAAGCGACAGCTCAAGCAGGGATCGCACGTCCGGATCGTCATCGACGACGAGGATGGCCGCCGCCGGCCTGTGACGATCGTCTCCGGGGGCACCGGCGGCGTGCGGAAGCTCTGCCGCCTGCAGCCTGCTCCGGCCCGGCGTTATGCCGACGTCTATGGAAAAGACCGAGCCTTTGCCGGGGACGGATCGAACATGCACGCGATGACCCAGAAGGAGGCCGAGCCGCTGCACGATGGAGAGGCCCAGACCAAGGCCGCGGCTGCGTTCACGCGCGGCATTGTCCACCTGGTGGTACTCTTCAAAGATCGCCTGAAGCTCGCGATCCGGAATGCCGATCCCGGTATCCCACACCTCGATCCGCAGCAGGCCACCGTGCCGCCGACAGCCCACCAGGACCCGGCCACGCGACGTATATTTCAAGGCATTGGAGATCAGGTTCCGGATCATCTGCTCGAGCAGGCGCGGATCGCTCTCGATCGAAATCCCGCACGGGATGACACGCAAGACGAGCTTCTTGGCGTGCGCATGGTACGTCAGCTCTTCCTTCAGCAGGTTGAGCAGGTCATCGATCGGGAAGCTCGCGACGGACGCACGGATCGTGCCGGCTTCAATCTGGTTGATGTCGAGCAATGCGTTCAGCATGCCCGACATGGCGCTGATGGCCTCGTCGAGCCGCAGGACCAGGCGGGTGCCCTTCTCCCCTTCTATCGACTTCGCCAGCAACCCTTGAAGCAGGACGAGCGATTGCAGGGGCTGGCGCAGATCGTGGCTCGCCGCGGCGAGAAACCGCGACTTCGCGGCATTCGCAAGTTCCGCTTCCCGCTTCGCCGCTTCCAGCGCTCCGGCAATCCGCCGCTGCTCGGTGATGTCGACGAAGGTGATGACCACGCCGCCGATCCCGCTCTCCGGGGTGCGATAGGGCAGGATGCGACGGAGATACCACGCGCTGTTGGCCCCCGCGATCTCGCGGGCGTGCGGCACGCCATCCTTCAGGACCGCTGTTGCGTCGGACAGCAGCGCGCCATCGCCGGCGAGCGAACTGAGGTCCGACAACGGACGCCCGACGTCGCCGGGAATGAGGTTGAACAGCAACCGGGTTTCCGGCGTGAAGAAGCGGATCTTCAGCTCGGTGTCGAGGAACAGGGTCGCGACATCGGTGCTGTAAAGGACGTTCTGCAGGTCGTTCGAGGTCGTCCGCTGCCGTTCCAGGGTTTCCTGGAGCTGGCCGTTCAGCGCGGTCAGTTCCTCATTGAGCGACTGCAATTCCTCCTTGGAGGCAAGCAGTTCCTCGTTCGTCGACTGAAACTCTTCATTGACCGAAAGCGCTTCCTCGTTGACCGCTTTTTGCTCTTCGCTTGAGATTTCCAAATTACGGATGGCGCCCTGAAGCTCCATGCGCGTGGCATCAAGCTCCTGTTCAAGCTCGGCCACGCGGGGAAGATCGCGGCGCGGCGGCGGGCGGCCGCTTTTACCATTCTGAGCGGGCGCGTCGATGAAGCAGATCAGCAGCAGATCTTCGCCCTCATACTGGACCGGCTGCACGGCGATGCTGAAGGCATGGGATTCGCCGTTCCGGGTGATCCGTCCACCGTCGACGACGACCCGCGCGCCCTCCTGGGACGCCCGCTGGATGGCGGCCCGCAGCTTGGTCCGCACGCCTTCGCGCGCCAGGGACAGCAGGTCATGCATGGGAAGTCCCGGTGCCAACCTGAGATAATCGTCCGTCGATCCAAGGTAATAGAGGCATTCATACTTGCGGTTGATCAGAACGGCGGCGGGTGCATAGGCCTCCAGCACCAGGCGCCGGCATAATTCCGCAAGCGTGTTCTGGCGCGCCGCGGCATGTCCTTGCGAGGGACGGACCGGAACACGCACGGTGTCCCCGACGCCCACTGAGAACCCGAGTTCCCCCGGCCGGCTGCGGCCGGTGTGCCGGTAAAGCCGTTCGGACTTCGAGAGAATCTCGAACCGGGAAGCGGCATTGCCGACCGTCTCCGTGGTGCCGAGCAGCAGGATGCCGCCTTCGCGCAGGGCAAAATGAAACAGAGAAACAACCTTGTCCTGCGCCTGCGGGCCCAGATAGATCAAGAGGTTGCGACACGAGATCATGTCGAGCCGGGAGAACGGCGGATCCGCGAGCACATTCTGCACGGTAAACACCACGGCGGCCCGAAGGTCGGGGCCGACCCGGTAGCCGTTCTCCTCCCTGGAGAAGAAGCGGGCGAGCCGCTCGGTCGACACCTCCGCCTCGATGGCCTTGGGATAGAAGCCTTCTCTGGCAAGCGCCACCGCGTCGGCATCGATGTCGGAGGCGAAGACCTGAAGCCGGACCGGGCGCTGCGCGGCGGCTATGGCCTCGAAGAACAGCATGGCGAGGGAATAGGTTTCCTCGCCCGAACTGCACCCCGCGACCCACAAGCGCAGGGGTTGGTCGCGTGCATGATTGCGAACCAGGTCCGGGACGATCTCTTGCGCGAGGAATTCAAAGACCTTCGGATCGCGAAAAAAGCTCGTGACGTTGATCAAAAGGTCTTTCGCCAAAAGCTCAAGCTCGCCAGGGTCGTGCCGAAGCTGCTCGAGGTAGCGATCCATCCCGTCGATGCCGATGGAGGCCATCGCCATCCGCCGCTCGGTGCGCCGCTGCAGCGTGCCCTGCTTGTAGAGGGTGAAGTCATAGGCGGTATTGGTGCGCAGCAGCTCGACGATCGCCGCCAAGGCCGTGCCTTCAACGGTCGTGGCCGGCCGAGGTTCGCGCGTGATGAGGGCCTGCGGAATCCTGGCGACCGGCAGCACAAGGTCCACCGCACCCGTCGCGATCGCGCTGCGCGGCATGCCGTCATAGCCCGCCTCTTCCGGTTCCTGGGCGATGACAAAGCCGCCCTTCTCCTTCACGGCAACGACGCCGACGCTGCCGTCAGCCCCGGTGCCCGAAAGCACCACGGCGACCGCGTCCTTGCCAAATGCCTCGGCCAGGGAATGCAACAGGAAGTCGAACGGAAGACGGGCACCATGCCGGGCTTTGGGGAGAGAAAGCCGCAGCAGTCCCGCGCGGATCGAAAGATCCGATCCGGGTGGAATGACGTAGAAATGATCGCGCTCCACCGTCATCCCATCCGTCGCCTGGAGGACGACCATGGAGGTGTGCCTCGCCAACAGATCCACCATCATGCTCTCATGGGTGGGATCGAGGTGCTGGACCAGGATGAAGGCCATCCCGCTGCGGGCAGGTATGGCGGTAAGGAGCTTCTTGCAGGCTTCGAGCCCGCCGGCCGAGGCGCCAATGCCGACAACCGGAAAGCCATGCGGACCGGCCGGCATCGCTTCGATCATCGGAGCGCGGATCTTCGACCGCGGCGGATCCCTTCGGGGTGACATGGGCCGCTTTGACATTCTATGTTTGTTCTCATGTTTGAAAACGGCACGCGTGCACTCAACAGCCGGAACACGGGCAAGTCCCACCAACCGAGCATAACATCTTAGCAGGACTGCGTGGATAAGTCCTTGTGACACATCAAGACGTTGCCGCACACCCGGTAAGCACGACCTCGGCGGGTGGCCCTGCCCCGCATGTCTTGCTGATGCATCTCATGCTTGCCTGCGATTAATGGGCTGGGAAATACAGAATATTTTCACATATCAGTTCCATGGCATCAAATAGATACCGATTGTATTATCCAATTTTATTGTAAAAATTTCATAAATAAACCTGAATTATATGATTAAATTTCATTTAAATTTCGGTATTTTGAATACATTAAAGTATAATTTTATCATTCTCGCACTACTTTAGGCTATTCATACACTTCAATTGATTATCAGATTTTCGACACCGAGACCGAACACCTCAGCGCATCCGCTGCGTAAGGCGCCTTTAGGAGACAGCCAGACGCTTGTCGTCGTTCAGCTCGGTCGCTTGGCACGCGCGTCCGACCCAAACGGGTGAAGGGCGCGTTCGCGCCAAGGCGCTGCGGTATCTGCCCAAAGCTTGGACCGACCAAACCCCCGTCATCGCGTTGCGGCGCCGGAAGAAATGGATGCGCTTCGATCTTTCACCGGAAGCTTGACTGTCGCCTCGAACCCGGACGCCTGGCCCCGGCGCGGTGATGAGAGAATGAGCGAACTTCCGATGCGCTCCGCAATGGCCGCCACGATGGCGAGGCCGAGACCGCTGCCGTCGGGGCTTGCGCTGGCACGCTCGAAGCGCAAAGACAGGCGGCTCAGCGTTTCGGGCGGCAAAACAGGCGCCTCGTTCGCCACGGTGAACATTCCATCTGCGTTCAAAGTCACCTCGACGGGGGCGGTTTCAACACCGTAACGCAGCGCGTTCTCGATGAGGTTCCTGCAAAGGATGCCGAAGGCGTCCGGGTCGAGATCCGACAACACCGGCTGGTCCGGAAGCGTCAGCGCGATCCGGCCCGGCGCTCCGGCGCGCCCGATATCCTCGACCACCAGGCGGGCAACGGCCCGCAGATCCGCGGAGCGATCCAGCCGAAGCCTTCCGCCTTCCGCTCGGGCAAGCTGCATGAGGCGCTCGGACAAGCGGGTGAGCCGCTTGAGCGTCACCTCTATGTCGGCGGCACGCACGCGTGCTGCGGGATCGCTGGTTTCCGAGCGCAACCGTTGCACCTGGGCGATAGCTCCGGCGAGGGGGGTGCGCAGCTCATGGGCGGCATTGGCCGCAAAGCTGCGTTCGGCGTCGAAGGCCGCCTGCAGCCGCTCCAGAAGGCCGTTCAAGGTGCCCGCCAGAGGAGCGATCTCGGAGGGAAGGTCGCCTCCCGGGACGGGTGACAGATCCCTTCCATCGCGCGCCTGCAGCCTTGTCCGAAAGCGGCGCAGGGGCGCAAGACTCGCGCGAACCGCAAGGAGGATCGCCAGAAGCGCGACGGGGATCACCACCAGGAGCGGAAGCCCCAGACCCATCTGAATCTTGCGCGCTATGGCCGCGCGATGATCCAGCGGCTCGGCCACGGTGATCTGGACGCTGCCCCGCAGGGCGTCGTCATTGTAGAGCCTGTGGGTGGCGGTCTGGCGGAAGCCTGGCCCGTCATAGGGGGGGAAGACGGTGGCGTCCGCGGCGTGCGACTGCAGCAGGATGCGTCCTTGCGCGTCGCGGACGATGTAGGTGAAGAACTCGTCGTGCCCGCGGATCGCCCCAAGCCGCTGGATGACGCCATCTTCCTCACGCCCGACGATGTCCACCACGGCAAGCGGCAGCAGACGCTGCGCCGTTTCCTGCAGCGAGGAATCGAAGACCTCGTCCATCTCGTGGCGAAGAACCACCGCCGTCACGGCGGCAGCGGCGATCCACAGGACCGTCAGCATGACGCCGATCGACAACCCCAGCCGGGCCTGAAGGCTGCGCGGCCACCTCATGGCGCGCCCAGCCTGTAGCCGAGGCCACGCTCGGTCTCGATGATCTCGGTCCCGAGCTTCTTGCGCAACCGGCTTATATGCACCTCGATGGTATTGCTCTCTATTTCGGCATTGAAGGCATAGAGTTTTTCTTCGAGCTGTGTCTTGGAAAGAAGCTGTCCGGGGCGCGCCAGAAATGCTTCGAACAGCGACCATTCGCGCGCTGTGAGTTGAACCGGCCTGCCGTTCCGCCGAACACTGCGTGACGCGAGATCGATGTCCAGTGCACCGTGAGCGATGATGGGATTCGGGTTGCCCGAATAGCGCCGCCCGACCGAGCCGATCCTGGCCGACAGCTCGCACAGGTCGAACGGTTTGACGAGGTAGTCGTCCGCGCCGGCGTTCAGCCCCTCGATCCGATCGGAAACCTGATCGAGCGCGGTCAGGATGATCACGGGTGTCGCATCACCGCGGGCACGCAGCCGCTTGAGAAATCCGATCCCCCGGCCATCCGGCAACATGAGATCAAGCAGGATGAGATCATAGGCGGCGCACGTCATCGCATCGCCTGCCGCATCCAGGCGCGTGACCCAGTCCACCGACTGGCCGTCCCCCGCGATCTGGTCCCGCACAGCGGCGCCCAGGACGGTGTCGTCCTCGATCAGCAGAATGCGCATCGCTCATCGTTTCCCTTGATCTTTACGCCCCCTTATGTCGGCTTGGGCTGACACAAGGCTTACAGATGTGGGTCCAGCGCTTCAGGATCTCGTCAGCTTCGTCGCGCATCATCCGCTCACGATGGCCGTAGCACGGAGTTTGGCCCATGAAGAAAATACTGACAATTCTGGCCTTTCTCACGGTGCTGCCGATGGGGCCGGCGTTCGCCGACGACGACTGTTTCGTGCCCATGGCCAATTGGCAGCCACGCGACGCGGTGACCCGGCTCGCCAAGGCGAATGGCTGGGCCGTCCGCAGGATTAAGATCGACGACGGCTGCTATCAGATCGACGGGCGTGATGCCGACGGGCGACGGATCGAGGTGACCGTCCATCCCGCGACGCTTCAGGTGATCAAGATCGAACATGAGGATGGCAACAAGGACTGAGATTATTGGCCTCCGCCTCTCAGCTCCCCCAGAGCCCCGCCCGTCCGGCGGGGCTTTTTTCTTCCTGACGGCAAGCTGAAGCGGAAATCGTCGCGCCGTCAGGAAGGCCTAAGGTCGCGGCTCCAGCTTGGTTCCCGCAGATAAGGAGACCCTGCCATGAGAAAGACCCTCACCCTTCTCGTTGCCTCGACCACCCTGACAGCCGCCATCGGCCTCACGGCATGGAGCGCCGTGCGCAGCCCCGCAATCGCCGCCGACCGCCCGATCGCGGCCGTCCTCGATGACGGTCAGGAGGCGCTCCCGCTCATTCTCGCCAGCGACGACGACGATGACGATGACGAGGGGGAGCATCGCCGGCCCGGCCACGGCCGTGGTGACGACGATGACGACGATGACGACGACCATGATGATGACGGCAGCGGCGGCCGCGCCGCTCGCACTCCGGCTTCCGTCGACACCGTAACCCCACCGCAGAACGGGCTCTTCGGAAACGGTGCGCCGCCCCAGGTCAGGGTGAATTGACCCAGGTCAGCGTGAATTGAACTCGGCCGCTCATCCTGCGTCCCGGAAGAAGGTATTCCCAATGAAATCCGTCCTTGCAGCGCTCGCGCTGACCACCGCGCTCACGGCACCCAGCCTCGCCATGGCGCGTCCCGTCACGCTGACCGCAACACTCAACAATTATGGTGGCAATGGCGCCTATCTCGCCCTCTATGTCACGGACGCGAAAGGTGCCTATGCCGGCAGTCTCTGGATGGCCGGCGGTAAATCCAAGTACTACCAGCACCTCACCGACTGGTACCGCGCCACTGGTGGCGCCCCGGCCCAGATCAACGGCATCACCGGCGCCAGCGTCGGTGCCGGCCGAACACTCAAGATCACGCTCGATCTCGCTGACGCGTTGTTCGACGCCGGCTACACGCTGCACGTCGATGCGGCGGTGGAGGACATGCGCGACAGCCCCAAGGATGTGTCCGTGGCGCTGACGACGGCCGGCGCGGGCAAACCGGTGCGTGGCCGCCGCTATGTCGCCGACTTCAGCTACGGCCTGTAAGGAGAGGCTTGGGCCATGATCCGCGCTCTCCACCGTTGGCCGGGTCTGCTGGCTCTGGTCCTCGTCACCATTCTTGCGCTCAGTGGGGCGGCTCTGTCGGTCTTCCCGGCAGCGGAGCGCCTCTCCGCGCCGCAAGCCGAGGATGGGCTTTCCGTGGCCACGCTCGCCGCGCGCGTTCAAGCCGTCTATCCCGGCGTCGAGCAGATCCGGCGCGCGCCGTCGGGCCGGATCACCGCCTATTGGTTCGAGAGCGGCGCGCCGGGTGCCGCGGTCATCGACCCCGGAACGGGGCAAGGCATCGCCTCGGCCGACCGCAACCCGACCGAGCGCTGGCTGACCCGCCTGCATCGGTCTCTTCTTCTGGACGATGCGGGCCGGATCGCGATGGCGGCGGGCGCGGCTGCGATGCTCGTCCTGTCGCTTTCCGGCGCGTGTCTGGTCGCCCGCCGGGTCGGGGGTTGGGCCCGCTGGTTCGCTCACCTGCGAGGCCCATTTTCGGGGCGGCTGCATGTCGAGATCGCCCGTGTCGCCGTCGTCGGCCTCACCCTCTCCTCGGCGACGGCGTTGTGGATGACGGCGTCCACCTTCGGCCTGCTGCCGCAGGGAGGAGCAGTGCTGACTGTTCCGGCCGGGGTCAGCGGGACTACCGGTGCGGCGATTGCCAAGATGGACCTGCTCGCCGCCACGCCGGTCGCGGAGCTGCGCGAGCTGGCCTTTCCCTATCCCGGGGATGCCGCCGACGTCTTCACGCTGAAGACGGACCGGGGTGCCGGCTATCTCGACCAGGGGACCGGGACGCTTCTTGCCTGGGCTGACCTGACACCCTGGGAGAAGGTCTCGGAGACGATCTACATGCTGCACACCGGCAAGGGTGCGGCAGGGCTGGGACTTGTGCTCGGGCTCGTGGCCCTGAGCGTGCCGGCGATGGGTGGCACGGGGCTCGCTCTGTGGTGGGCAGGGCGGCGCGGACGGCCGAAAGTGAGGAACAACGTCGCTGCCGATCGCGCCGGCACGATCCTGCTTGTCGGCAGCGAAGGCGGAAGCACCTGGGGCTTTGCCGCGACTCTGCACAGGGCGCTGTCGGAGGCCGGCCAGGATGTCCACGTGGCTGCGATGTCGACCTTCGATCCGGCCCGCTACACGCGCGCCGAGCGCATCGTCGTTCTTGCGGCCACCTATGGCGATGGCGACGCGCCCGCTTCGGCCAAAGGGTTTCTCGAACGGGTGGCGCAACTCGAAACAATACCCTCCGCACGTCTCGCGGTACTCGGTTTCGGCGACCGCAGCTTCCCGGCCTTCTGCGCCTTCGCACAAGCCGTGTCGGCTGCGGCGCAGGCGAAGGGTTGGCGGGAGCTTATCCCCTTCGACACCGTCGACCGCCAGTCGCCGCAGGATTTTGCCCGCTGGGGCCGCGAGTTCGGCGCGGCAATCGGGATTGCACTGGAGCTCTGCCATCAGCCCATGCCGCCCGCGTCGCACGAGCTGACGCTGATGTCGCGTCGCGACTACGGGGCAAAGGTGCAGGCGCCGACCGCGATCCTGCGCTTCGCCCTGCCGCAGGTTCCACTTTGGCGGCGCTTGACCGGGCGGGGCTTCGGGCCATTCCGGGCGGGCGATCTGCTCGGCGTCCTGCCCGTCGGCTCGGCGGTGCCGCGGTTCTATTCGCTCGCCTCCGGAAGCCGCGACGGTTTCCTCGAGATCGTGGTGAAAAAGCACCCCGGTGGCCTGTGCTCGGGGCAGCTCAAGGGGCTCGAACCGGGGGACACCGTGACGGCTTTCGTGCGGCCAAATCCTGCGTTCCGGGTTGGTGGTGGTCGCACTGCGCTGATCCTGATCGGCGCCGGGACCGGGATCGGCCCGCTCGCGGGGTTCGTCCGGGCCAACAGGGAGCGGCGCCCGGTGCATCTCTTCTTCGGCATGCGTCATCCCGACAGCGACTTCCTCTATGGCGAGGAATTATCGACCTGGCAGAAACAGGGTCGCCTCGCGCGGTTCGTCACAGCGGTCTCGCGCGGTGCGCACCCGCATTACGTGCAGGACGCGCTGCGTGCCGAAGGAACGCAGGTCGCCCGGCTGATCCGGGACGGGGCCCGCGTGATGGTTTGCGGCGGCCGCGAGATGGCCGCCGGGGTGGCGGATGCGCTGACCGAGATCCTCGCGCCGTCCGGGCTGACACCGGCCACACTCAAAGCCGAGGGGCGCTATGTCGAAGATGTCTACTGATCGCGTGCGTTACGCACTGAACGGCCCGACGATGGGCACCCGTTGGTCCGCCCTGTTTCATGCGGCTTCAAGCTTCGATGCCGCCCCGGTCGAAGCGGCACTTCAGGCGGCGACGGACGAGGTGGATGCACAAATGTCCACCTGGAAGCCGGACAGCGACCTGATGCGTCTCAATGCTGCGCCGCTGAACATCTGGATCGGCGTGCCGATGCGCCTCATGGCGGTGCTCGCGACCGCGTTGGCGGTCGGGCGCGCTTCGGATGGGGCCTTCGACATCGGCGTCGGCGACGCCGTCACCGCATGGGGCTTCGGTCGGGCCGAGGGCAGCCTCGAAGGCATTCGCGAGACCCTCAGTAGCCCGAGATACCGGGCACATGATGTGTTGGAACTCGATCCGGCGAGGGGCCGGGTGCGTAAGCATGCACCCTTGACCCTCGACCTCTCCGGCATCGCCAAGGGTTATGGCGTGGACCGGTTGGCCGAAGTGGTGCGCGCATTCGGCATCACCGGCGCATTGGTGGCCATCGATGGCGAATTGCGGGCTATCGGGCTTCAGCCTGACGGTGCTGCGTGGGCCGTGGCCATCGAGCGGCCGGACCCTGTCGCGCGGGCCCCTCAGGCGATGATCGCTCTTCACGACGCTGCTGTCGCGACCTCCGGCGACTACCGGCACTGGGTCGATATCGGCGGCCGGCGGCTGTCGCACACCATGGACCCGGCACGCGGCGGGCCGCTCGTAGCGTCTCCCGCCTCCGTCACCGTCGTCGCCGCGAGTTGCATGGCCGCTGACGCCTGGGCAACAGCACTCATGGTACGAGGAAGGCTGGAAGGCGTAGAGTTGGCGCGTAGGCAAAATCTTGACGCCCTCTTCATTGACCGAGAGGGCGACCGCCTTCGCGAAACGCCGGTCGGGCGGCTGTTCGAGGCCCGTTCAGGCCCGGGTGCTCAACCTGACCGCGGGATGCACGCCAGATGAACCCATTGCTTCACGATCGCCTCAGCGTCGCGCTTCTGGGCATCGCCTTGCTTGGCCTCGTTTCCGGCCTCGGACTGCTGCTGGGCGGGCAACCCCACCTTGCCACCCTGGCCTGGACAGCAGGCGTCGGCCCCGCGCTGGCGACGCTGGTGGTCGAGATCGTCCGCAGCCTTTCGAAGGGTGAGGTTGGACTGGACATCGTGGCTGCCCTGTCGATGTCGGCGGCCCTGCTGTTTGGCGAGACGCTCGCGGCGGCCGTGGTTGCGCTGATGTATTCCGGCGGGACCTTCCTGGAAAGCTTTGCCGAGGGCCGCGCCCGGCGTGAGATGAGCGATCTCCTGTCGCGCGTGCCGCGAACGGCGACGCGGCATCGCGGCGGCACACTCGACGAGGTGCCATTGGATGAGATTAAGCCGGGTGACCTGCTGCTGATCCGGCAGGGCGACATCGCGCCCGTAGACGGCACGGTCGAGAGCGACCGCGCGATGCTGGACCAGTCGGCACTGACGGGCGAGTCCATGCCCGTGCGCCTGGAGCGCGGACAGGAGGTCATGAGCGGCTCGACCAATGCGGGCGAAGTCTTCGATTTGTATGTGAGCCGTGGCGCCGCCGACAGCACCTATGCCGGGATCGTCCGGCTGGTCGAGGCGGCACAGCAATCCAAGGCGCCGATGGCCCGGCTCGCGGACCGCTACTCGCTGCTGTTTCTGGCGGTGACACTCGCTCTTGCGACGGCGGCCTGGTGGTTCACGGGCGACCCGATCCGCGCTGTGGCGGTTCTGGTGGTTGCGACCCCATGTCCGCTGATCCTCGCGGTCCCGGTGGCCCTCGTGGCCGGCTTGTCACGTGCGGCCCATTTCGGGGTTCTCATCAAGGGCGCAAAGCCGCTTGAGGCGCTGGCGCGGATCCAGACGCTGATCCTCGACAAGACGGGCACATTGACCGACGGGCGACCACAGGTCGTTTCGATCCATGCACTCGGCGCCCTTTCCGAGGCCAATGTCCTGTACTTCGCCGCCGCTCTGGATCAGGCCTCGAAACATCCGATCGCGCAGGCGATCGTCGCGGCGGCGCATGCGCGCGGCGCCACGCTGCCGCTCCCTGAAAACGTAATCGAGACGCCTGGAGACGGCGTTGCGGGGGTTATCGATGGCCGAAAGGTCGTTGTGGGGGGCGCGAGCTTCGTCGCATCGCAGATCGAGGCGGATGACCTTGAAGACGCGATCCGCGAAGCAGGTTCGGTCGTCGTTGCACTTGCAGTGGACGGGAAACGCGTCGGCCATCTCGTACTGGCCGATGCGCTGCGGGCCGGCACCTCCGATCTGCTTGCCGGGCTGCGCCGTCTGGGCATCAGCCGCATCCTGCTGGCAACCGGCGACCGCCGTGCAGTGGCCAAGGCCGTGACCGAGGGGCTGGACCTTGACGCCGTGCGGGCCGACCTGACCCCGGACCAAAAGGTTCTGGTGGTCCTCACCGAGCGCAAGAATGGCCCGGTGATGATGGTGGGCGACGGCGTCAACGATGCGCCGGCTCTTGCCGCCGCTGACATCGGTGTTGCCATGGGCGCGCGCGGGGCGGCGGCCTCCGCCGAGGCGGCGGATGTCGTTCTGCTGGTGGACCAATTGGACCGCCTTCTGCCCGGAATCGAAATCGCCCAACGCTCGCGCCGGATCGCCTTGGAAAGCGTCGTGGCCGGGATCGGGCTGTCGATCCTGGGCATGGTTGCCGCAGCCTTGGGATATCTGACACCCGTGCAGGGCGCCTTGTTGCAGGAAGTGATCGACGTGGCGGTCATCCTGAACGCGCTGCGGGCGCTCAGGATCGTGCCGAGAGAGGCCGCGCGGACAATTGCCGGCGCACGTGGACTTGGCGGCGAAGTATGTCGGCCTGGCGCCCACACGAGAGCGACACACCACAATGTGGGGTAAAATGAGAAATGAGGCCGAAGAGCCTCTTATTTTCGCTTATTATTCAATGTATTAAGCGGATAAGTGGCGGAGAGGGAGGGATTTGAACCCCCGATACGGTTGCCCGTATGCCGCATTTCGAGTGCGGTGCATTCGACCACTCTGCCACCTCTCCATCCGGGGGCCGGAGCTTATCGCATCCGTCGACGTGGTTCTCAGCGCTTCTAACCGAGCCGCGAAACAAGCACAAGACGCGCGCACACGCTTTCCACGCCGGCCGGAACGCGCCGCAAATGCTCAGGGCGTGCCGTCAACCGGACGCGGCTTGCCGGCGGCGTCGATGGCCACGAAGGTGAACACCGCCTCGGTCACCTTGCGCGTATCTTCCCCTTCGCGCGCCCGGCGCCAGGCCTCCACCTCGATCCGCAGCGAGGTCCGCCCCACGGTCAGCAGATTGGCGAATAGGCTCACCTCGTCGCCCACGAACACCGGCCCGAGGAAGGTGATCGCCTCCACCGCCACGGTGGCGCAGCGCCCGCGCGCGCGGCGGGCGGCGACATTGCCTGCCGCGAGATCCATCTGCGA
Organism: Roseixanthobacter psychrophilus; assembly: GCF_043195195.1. Taxonomy (NCBI): domain Bacteria; kingdom Pseudomonadati; phylum Pseudomonadota; class Alphaproteobacteria; order Hyphomicrobiales; family Xanthobacteraceae; genus Roseixanthobacter; species Roseixanthobacter psychrophilus. The sequence continues at coordinate 162,986 of NZ_JBAFWT010000004.1, read as the reverse complement.
CATCAGCCAGCCGCCGAAAATATCGCCGCTCGGATTGGTATCCGCCGGCATGGCGATGGTGCGAATGGCCGGGACGCCGTCCGGAATATCGGACTGCTTGTCGTGCATGATGGGACCCTTGCGTTCGGATGCGGCTCATGGCGCCCGGCGAGCCGGAGGCGGATCCCGCTTGGACGTGTTCCAACCGCAGGGTTAAGACACCCTGCGGCCGGACGCAAACCGGCGCCGCTCCGCGTTTTTGACCCGGCGCGCACATTGACAAGCGGACCCGGCAAAGGGTACACGAACCGCTTCGCGTGGGCCGTTGCGCCCATATTCCCAATCGACCGAAAGAAGCCCGCCCTTCGAGGCTGGTGGAACACGAAAGCGAGACAAAGATGTTCGCGGTCATCAAGACGGGCGGCAAGCAGTATCGGGTCGCCCCCGAAGACGTCATCACGGTCGACAAGATTATCGACGCCGAAGCCGGCCAGATCCTGTCGTTCCCCGTGCTCATGCTGGCAGGCGAGACCACCGTGATCGGTGCCCCGCTCGTGGACGGCGCCTCCGTTACCGTCGAAGTGGTCGAGCAGACCCGCGGCGACAAGGTGATCGCGTTCAAGAAGCGTCGCCGGCAGAACTCGCGCCGCAAGCGCGGCTTCCGCGCCGACCTCACCGTCGTGCGCATCACCGAGATTCTCGGAACCGACGGCAAGGCCGTCGCCCCCGCAACCCAAGCTGCGCCGGCCGAACAGGCCTCGGCCGAAGCTTGATCTGAGAACGGAGAGCGCAAATGGCTCATAAAAAAGCAGGCGGTTCATCCCGCAACGGCCGCGATTCCGACGGCCGGCGCCTTGGCGTGAAGCGCTTCGGCGGCCAGGAAGTCATTCCCGGCAACATTATCGTGCGTCAACGCGGCACCAAATGGCATCCCGGCACCAACGTCGGCATGGGCAAGGACCATACCTTGTTCGCGCTTATTGAAGGCCGAGTCGAGTTCCGCACCAAAGCCAACGACCGCACGTTTGTATCCGTTGTCGCTACCCCCGCCCTTGAGGCGGCTGAATAACCGGCGAGACCTGAAAATGCAGGATCCCGCCGGTCTCGTCGAACCGGAGGGAGCCTGAACCAGGAAGCTGGGGCTCCGATGAACCGGGGAGACGGGCACGTCTTCCCGGTTTTCTTTTGCCCTTGGCCTGGAGCCCGCCATGACCATCATCGAGACGCCGCCCGGAGTTGCGCTGCAGGAAAGCTGTATGCCCGTCCTCGAAACCGCGCGGCTGGTGCTGCGCGCACCCAAGATCGAGGACGTGGACGCCATCGCCGCTTTAGCCAACAGCCGCCGCATCGCGGAAATGACCGCGAACCTGCCCCATCCCTATCGCGCGGCCGATGCCTTAAGCTTCGTCGCCACCGCCCCGCAGGGCCCGGATGCCGCCACCTTCGCCGTGCTTCTGAAGCAGGAAGGCGCCCTGGTGCTCGTCGGCATGTCCGGTTTCGCCCGTCGCCCCGGCGAGCCGGCGCCGGAGCTTGGCTATTGGATCGGCGAGACCTTCTGGGGCCGGGGCATCGCCACCGAGGCCGCCCGCGCCGTGATCGATTATGCCTTCTCTGAAACCGGGGTCGAGCAGATCGCGGGTGCCGCGCGGGTGGTGAATCCCGCCTCGCGCCGGGTTCTGGAGAAGTGCGCCTTCCAATGGTGCGGCGCCGGCCTGTGCCGGGTGAAGGCGCTCGGCGCCTCGGTTCCGGTGGACCGCTTCCTGCTGGATCGCCGCACCTGGGTATCGCTGCGCGCCTGGGCCGCGAGCGCCCTGCCCGGCGGTGTCCGGGCGCACTGAGCCGGGTCGCGCGGGACCGGGGGCGAAGATTTCCCGGTCGCGCGCGCACCGTAGTCGCGCGGAAACCGTCTTGATTTGCTAAGCAGGGGCAAGCCTGCGGGCAAAAGAGGTACGTCAATGAAGCGTCAGGAAGACCTTCCCTATCGTCGCTGCGTCGGCCTTGCCGTGTTCAACCAGGCCGGCCGGGTTTTCATGGGCCAGCGCGCCGGCGGGCCGGAACATTTGAACATGGAGCATTCCTGGCAGATGCCGCAGGGCGGCATCGATGCCGGGGAGCAGCCGTTCGAGGCGGCGCTGCGGGAATTGTACGAGGAGACCTCGATCCGCTCCGTCGTTCGACTGGGCGAAGTGGAGGATTGGCTGAACTACGATCTACCGGGCCGCATCGCGGGCGAGGCCTGGAGGGGTAAATATCGCGGCCAGACCCAGCGCTGGTTCGCCCTGCGCTTCACCGGCGCCGAAGGGGAGATCGAAATCCTCAAGCCCGGCGGCGGCAAGCACAAGGCCGAGTTCGTGCACTGGCGCTGGGAGGATCTCGACCGCACGGCCGAGCTGGTGGTGCCGTTCAAGCGCCCGGTCTATGAGCGGGTGATCCACGAGTTCCGGCGGTTCGCCGGGGCGTGAGGCACGCGGCCCGACGCCCGAAGGCCGAAAAGCAACGAGGGCCGGAGGCCGGGAGACGAAAAAGGCCGGCGTGAGCCGGCCTTTTTGTCCCAAACGGGGGCGCCTGAAAGCGGGGCCTGTCAGTGCGGCAGCGGCGCTTCGCCAGGCACCAGAATGTCCAGCACCTGCTTGAGATCGGACACCTGCGACTCGGCGCGCTGGCGCGCCTCGTCGGTGCGGGCGTCCGCGATATCTTCCTGCGCATCCTTGATGAGCTGGCGCAGCATTTCCGGCTTGATCTCTTCCACCGGCACCGCCCGCTCGGCGAGCACGGTGAGGCCCGTGGGGTTCACCTCGGCAAGGCCGCCGCGCACGAACAGACGCTTGGCGCCGCCATCGGCGTGAATGGTCAGGATGCCCGGGCGCAAGGTGGCAATGAACGGCGCATGGCCGGCCATGACACCGAAATCGCCTTCGGTTCCCGGCACGCCCACTTCCTGCACCTGGCCGGAAAAGAGGAGCTTCTCGGGTGAGACGAGCTCAAAGGGGAAGGTGGCCATCTGTGTGTCTCCGACCGCGCGGGGCCTTTATGCGTTCGATGCCGGCCCTGCATCCGCTTGCGCGGGGCACGGGGCCGGCCTCTGTCACCCTTCGGGCCCGCAGGCTCAGGCGCGTGTGATCAGGCGGCTTCCGCCGCCATCTTCTTGCCCTTCTCGATGGCTTCCTCAATGGTTCCCACCATGTAGAAAGCACCTTCGGGAAGGTGATCATACTTGCCTTCCACCAGGCCCTTGAAGCCCTTGATGGTGTCGGCGAGGTCAACCAGCTTGCCGGGCGAGCCGGTGAACACTTCGGCCACATGGAACGGCTGGCTGAGGAAGCGCTCGATCTTGCGGGCGCGCGACACCACCAGCTTGTCCTCTTCGCTCAGCTCGTCCATGCCGAGAATGGCGATGATGTCCTGGAGCGACTTGTAGCGCTGCAGGGTCTGCTGCACCTGACGGGCCACATTATAGTGCTCCTCGCCGATCACCAGCGGGGACAGGATGCGCGAGGTGGAGTCCAGCGGATCCACCGCGGGATAGATGCCCTTTTCCGCGATCGAGCGCGAGAGCACGGTGGTCGCGTCCAGATGGGCGAACGAGGCGGCGGGCGCCGGGTCGGTCAGATCGTCGGCGGGCACATAGATGGCCTGCACCGAGGTGATCGAACCCTTGGTGGTGGTGGTGATGCGTTCCTGTAGCGCGCCCATGTCGGTGGCGAGCGTCGGCTGATAGCCCACCGCCGAAGGGATACGGCCGAGCAGAGCCGACACTTCCGAGCCGGCCTGGGTGAAGCGGAAGATGTTGTCCACGAAGAACAGCACGTCCTGGCCCTGGTCGCGGAAATGCTCGGCGACGGTCAGGCCGGTCAGCGCGACGCGGGCGCGGGCGCCCGGGGGCTCGTTCATCTGGCCATAGACCAGGGCGCACTTGGAGCCGGCAGCCGAGCCGTCATGCTCGTGCGGGTCCACGTTCACCTTGGACTCGATCATCTCGTAATAGAGATCGTTGCCCTCGCGGGTGCGCTCGCCGACGCCGGCGAACACGGAATAGCCGCCGTGCGCCTTCGCGATATTGTTGATCAGCTCCATGATGAGCACGGTCTTGCCCACGCCGGCGCCGCCGAACAGGCCGATCTTGCCGCCCTTGGAGTAAGGCGCCAGCAGGTCGACCACCTTGATGCCGGTCACGAGAATTTCGGCTTCGGTGGACTGCTCGGCGTAGGTCGGGGCTTCCTGGTGGATGGCGCGAACCATCTCGCCGACGATCGGGCCGAGTTCGTCAACCGGCTCGCCGATGACGTTCATGATGCGGCCGAGGGTGGCTTCGCCCACGGGCACCTGGATCGGCGCGCCGGTGTCGGCCACCGGCTGGCCGCGCACCAGACCTTCGGTCGAGTCCATGGCGATGGTGCGCACGGTGCTCTCGCCGAGATGCTGGGCCACTTCCAGCACCAGGCGATTGCCCTGGTTGGTGGTTTCCAGGGCGTTGAGAATTGCCGGCAGGTGGCCGTCGAACTGCACGTCGACGACGGCGCCGATGACCTGAGAGATGCGTCCGGTGGGTTTGGCCATAGTTCGTCGTCCTTGTGTCTCGACCGCGCTGCCGTCAGAGCGCTTCTGCGCCGGAGATGATCTCGATGAGTTCCTTCGTGATCATGGCCTGGCGCGTGCGGTTGTAGATGAGGGTCTGCTTCTTGATCATCTCGCCCGCATTGCGGGTGGCGTTGTCCATGGCGCTCATCTGCGAGCCATAGAAGGACGCCTGATTTTCCAGCAGCGCGCGGAACACCTGCACCGCAAGATTGCGCGGCAGCAGGTCGGCGAGGATTTCGCCCTCGTCCGGCTCGTAATCGTAAGGCATGGCCTCGCCGCCCTTCTGCTCGAAGGTGGCGGGGATGATCTGCTGGCCGGTCGGGATCTGGGAGATCACCGACTTGAAGCGCGAGAAGAACAGGGTGCAGACATCGAACTCGCCCTTATTGAAGCGGGCGATGATCTTTTCGGCGATGTCCTGGGCGTTGACGAAGCCCAGCGTGCGCACGGCGCGCAGATCCACCAACTCGACGATCTGGTTCGGGAACGTGCGGCGCAGCTGGTCGTAGCCCTTGCGGCCGACGCAGAAGAACTTCACGTCCTTGCCCTGGGCAATCAACGAATAGGCCCGCTCGCGCGCGAAACGCACGATCTGGGTGTTGAACGCACCGCACAGGCCACGCTCGGAGGTGCAGACGAGGAGCAGATGGTTCTGATCCTTGCCGGTACCCGCGAGCAGAAGCGGTGTATCGGCGCTCACCGTGACGCCGGAGGCGAGGTTGCCGAGCACGGCTTCCATGCGCTCGGCGAACGGACGCGCGGCCTCGGCCATGGTCTGGGCGCGACGCAGCTTCGCCGCGGCGACCATTTGCATCGCCTTGGTGATCTTCTGCGTCGCCTTGACCGAGGCGATCCGGTTTCTAAGTTCTTTCAGGCTCGCCATTGCGCCCGTCCATCAATCTCGAGGAAAGGCTCAGGAAAAGCTCTTGGAAAAGGCGGTGATGGCCTTCGTGAGCTTCTCCTGGGTCTCCTTGGACATTTCCTTGGAGGTGCGAATGGTGTCGAGGATGTCCTGGTGCTGCGAGCGCAGCGCCAAGAGCAGGCCCTGCTCAAACTCACGCACCTTGGAGACCGGCAGCGGGTCGAGATAGCCGTTGGTGCCGGCGAAGATCACCACCACCTGCTCTTCGACCTTCATCGGCGAGAACTGGCCCTGCTTCAGCAGTTCCGTCAGGCGCGCGCCGCGGTTCAGCAGCTTCTGGGTGGAGGCGTCGAGGTCCGAGCCGAACTGGGCGAAGGCCGCAAGCTCGCGATACTGGGCCAGCTCGCCCTTGATCTTGCCCGCCACCTGCTTCATCGCCTTGATCTGGGCGGAGGAGCCGACGCGCGACACCGAGAGGCCGACGTTCACCGCCGGGCGGATACCCTGGTAGAACAAATCGGATTCAAGGAAGATCTGACCGTCGGTGATGGAGATCACGTTGGTCGGGATATAGGCCGACACGTCGTTGGCCTGGGTCTCGATCACCGGGAGGGCGGTCAGCGAGCCGGCGCCATTGGCGTCGTTCAGCTTGGCCGCGCGCTCCAGCAGGCGGGAGTGGAGATAGAACACGTCGCCGGGATAAGCTTCGCGGCCCGGCGGGCGGCGCAGCAGCAGCGACATCTGGCGATAGGCGACCGCCTGCTTGGACAGATCGTCATGGACGATCAAGGCGTGCATGCCGTTGTCGCGGAAGAACTCGCCCATGGCGGTGCCGGAGAACGGCGCCAGGAACTGCATCGGGGCCGGGTCGGAGGCGGTGGCGGCGACGATGATAGAATATTCCAGCGCGCCCTGCTCTTCCAGCACCTTCACGAACTGGGCGACCGTGGAGCGCTTCTGGCCCACCGCCACATAGACGCAATAGAGCTTGGCCTTCTCGTCCGTGCCCATGTTGATGGGCTTCTGGTTGAGAATGGCGTCGAGCGCGACGGCGGTCTTGCCGGTCTGGCGGTCGCCGATGATCAGCTCGCGCTGGCCGCGGCCCACCGGGATCAGCGCATCGATGGCCTTCAGGCCGGTCTGCATGGGCTCATGCACCGACTTGCGGGGAATGATGCCCGGCGCCTTCACGTCGACACGGCGGCGCTCGGTGTAAACAATCGGGCCCTTGCCGTCGATCGGATTGCCCAGCGCGTCCACGACGCGGCCCAGCAGACCCTTACCGACCGGCACGTCGACGATGGCGCCGGTGCGCTTGACGGTCTGGCCTTCCTTGATCTCGCGGTCGGAGCCGAAGATCACGATACCGACATTGTCGATTTCGAGGTTCAGCGCCATGCCGCGGGTGCCGTTCTCGAACTCGACCATTTCGCCCGCCTGGACGTTGTCGAGACCATAAGCGCGCGCAATGCCGTCGCCCACGGAGAGAACCTGACCGACCTCCGAGACTTCCGCCTCCTGGCCGAAATTCTGGATCTGCTCTTTCAGGATGGCAGAGATTTCAGCGGCTCGAATGTCCATCAGCGGACCTCTTTCATCGCATGCCGGATAGAATTGAGTTTGGTCTTCAAAGAAGCATCGACCATGCGCGAGCCGAGCTTCACGATCAGACCACCGATGATGGACGGGTCGACGGTCACGTCGAGGCTCACGTCCTTGCCGGTCTTTTGAGCCAGCGCTTCCTTGAGCGCGGCAATATGGGCGTCGCTCAGCGGCTCGGCGGCAGTCACCTGCGCCGTCACCTCGCCGCGATGGGCGGCGACCAGAGCGTTGAATCCGGAAATCATGGACGGCAGCGCGAACAGACGGCGGTTGCTGGCCACGAGCTTGACGAAATTCGCGGTGATGCCGGTGATGCCGATGCTCTGCATCACCGCCGCAATGGCGCGGGCCTGCTCCTCGGCACCGAAGACCGGGCTGCGCACGAGACGGCCGAGGTCGGCATTCTCCGCGATCAGGCCCGACAACATGCCGAGGTCTGCCTGCACGGCGTCGAGGGTTCCCGCCTCGTTCGCCAATTCGAACAGTGCGGTCGCATAGCGCCCCGCCATGCCTGACACGATCGTCTCCGCCACCCGCGCCTCTCTCGGGTCCGCAACCTCCGCCACGCGATCCGCGCGTCAGGAGACCCAAACCCTTGATCTGTTGGGAATATCGATGTTCCCCCCCGAAAGACCGGCACGCCCGGTCCCCGGAAGTCGGGGTTGCCTAACACAGGCTTTGCGAAGCGGCAACACGACCGAGTGAAGGGCACAGTGCCGCATTGACGCACCGCACCCCGGATTAGCGCGCAATTCCATGCCCTAAGGGCAGAAATTTTCCTTTTGCGCCGTCGCTTTGCCCAAAAAACGTGACAAGGGCGACCTTCGGCGCGGGCTTTCCCCCGGAAACCGGCAACACTATTTTTCCGGCAAAAAAAGACCCGCCGGATTCACCGGCGGGTCGCATGCTTAGGCGACGAACCTCAGCTTCTGATTCAGTTCGCCGAGGTCGTCTTGTTGGGATTCGGCGGGAAGGCGGCGTTCTTGATGGTGCCTTCCAGCAGTTCCTCCGCCATCTTCAGCTGCGTATCGTCCTTGGGATCGGCCGGAACGTAGGAGGGCGAACCCGCCTGCTCGTCGTCGCCGTTCTTCAGGTGGCCCTTCAGCGAGGCCTCGCCGCGCGTCGTGTCGCCGGCGGCGGCCCCGAGCTTCGCCTTCTGGTCGTCCGGCAGGTCCTGGACCAGGATGATGTCCGGCTCGATGCCCTTGGCCTGGATCGAGCGGCCCGACGGCGTGTAATAGCGCGCCGTGGTGAGCCGCAGCGCGCCGTTGCCGCCGAGCGGGATGATGGTCTGCACCGAGCCCTTGCCGAACGTGCGCGAGCCGAGAATGGTCGCGCGCTTGTGGTCCTGCAGGGCGCCGGCGACGATTTCCGAGGCCGAGGCCGAGCCACCGTTGGTCAGCACGATCACCGGCTTGCCCTTGGTGAGGTCACCGCCGCGGGCATTGAAGCGCTGAGTCTCGTCCGCATTGCGGCCGCGGGTGGAGACAATCTCGCCCTTGTCCAGGAACGCATCCGACACGGCGATCGCCTGATCCAGGAGACCGCCGGGATTGTTGCGCAGGTCGACGATATAGCCCTTGATCTTGTCGGGGCCAATCTGGGCGGTGGTGTCCTCGATGGCCTTCTTCAGATTGTCGAAGGTCTGCTCGTTGAACGAGGTGATGCGCAGATAGGCGATATCGCCATTCTCCACACGCGAGCGCACGGCACGGATCTTGATGTTGTCGCGAACCACCTTGATCTCGATCGGCTTGTCCTGGCCCTTGCGGGCGATGGTCAGGCGGATCGGCGTGTTGACCGCGCCGCGCATCTTCTCCACCGCCTGATTCAGGGTCAGGCCCTGCACCTGGTCGTCGTCGAGCTTGGTGATGATGTCGCCGGCCTGAACGCCGGCCTTGGCCGCCGGGGTGTCGTCGATCGGCGCGATGACCTTCACGAGGCCGTCTTCCATGGTGACCTCGATGCCGAGGCCGCCGAATTCGCCGCGGGTCTGCACCTGCATGTCGCGGAAGCTCTTCGCGTCCATGTAGGAGGAGTGCGGATCGAGGCCCTGAAGCATGCCGTTGATGGCGGTTTCCACCAGCTTGGCGTCATCGGGCTTCTCGACATAATCCGACCGCACGCGCTCGAACACGTCGCCGAACAGGTTGAGCTGCCGGTAGGTGTCGGACGAGGCGGCCTGCGCGGTCATGCTGGACAGCAGACCCGGCTGGGTCGCCGCGACGGCCACAAGGGCGCCGGCCGCAACGCCAAAGAGAAATAGAGACGTACGACGCATCATCCGCGCACCTTCTGACTGTCCGTTGCCGCCCACCAGGGGGCGGGATCGATTGAATTTCCGTCTTTCCGGAATTCGACATATAAATGGGGCTGTCCCGAGGCCGCATTTGCCGCCTTGGGGCCGTTTCCCATCACCGCCACGGGTTCTCCGGTCAGAACGAACTGCCCGAGGTCCACGGTGATGCGCTCCATTCCCGCCATGAGAATATGGTAGCCCCCGCCCGCATTTATGATCAAGAGTTGACCATAGGAGCGGAAAGGCCCGGCATAAACCACCCAGCCGTCGCTTGGCGCCGCCACTTGCGCGCCCGCCCGCGTGCCGATGGTGATGCCCTTTTCCGTGCCGCCGAGCCCGTCCGAGGTGCCGAAATCGCGCAGCCGGACGCCAGCAACCGGCAATGGCAGCAAGCCTTTGGCCTCGGTAAAGGCGATGGCGGGCGACAGCCGCGCTGGATTTGACAAGGCCGCCACCTGGGTCTTGCCCACCCCTCCTGCCGCAGGGGAATCGGCCGGTGCGCTGCGGGCCGCATCGGCGGCGCGCGCGGCGGGCGCGACCTCCGTTTCAAGCCGGGTCACGAGATCGTGCACGTCGCCGCTGGCCTTGGCCAGCGAATCAGCCTGAGCCTTGTCCGCAGTCTGCGTGGTATTATTTTCCGCCTGGCGCCTTTGGCGCTCGGTGACGAGAGCGGCAATGCGGGCGCGATCCTCCCCGAGCGAGGTGCGCAGCGTGTTCAGCGTGTCCCGGGCGGTCGTCAACTCGACCCGCACGCGGTTCAGCTCGGCGAAGTCGGCGGCGAGCGTCTCCGCCTCCACCCGCATTTCCGGCAGCAGGGCGCCGAGCAGGATCGCGGAGCGCACCGCATCGAGCGCATCGTCCGGACGCATGAGAAGCGCGGGCGGCGGATTGCGACCCATCCGCACCAGAGCGGCCAGCACGTCCGCGAGCACTTCGCGCCGGCTCAGCAGGGAGGCGGCAAGCGTGGCGCGGCTGCGGTCCAATTCGGTCATGCGGCGTTCGACATCGGTCAGTTGCTGTTCGACGTCGCGAATGTGCGTCGTGGTCTCCACCAGCATCTGCGAGAGCTTGCCCCGGTCGCCGGTGGCGCTGGCGAGATCCGCCTGAAGCTGGGCCTGGAAGGCCGCGTTGCGCTTCAGCTCGTTCTGCAGCGCCTCGGTATCCGTGGCGGGTGCGGCGCGCGTTGGCCGGGGGACCGGCACCGGGGGAGCGGGCGCCGCCGACTGGCCGCGCGCAATCCCGGCTTGCGCGAGCGCGAAGCCGATCGCCACCACGAAGAGGAAGGGCCGGGCGCGAAATACCATGAACGCAGACTTAACCGCGTGGAGTTGAGGATGTGTAAACCATCGCACAGCTTTGCCCTTGGCACAGCGGGCTTGGCGCGACGCCGCGCCCGTCAGGCCCGATGATAGGGATGGCCCGACAGAATCGTGGTGGCGCGATAGAGCTGCTCGGCCAGCATGACGCGCACCAATTGATGGGGAAAGGTCGCCGCCCCGAACGCCAGCATCAGGCCGGCGCGGGCGCGCACCGCATCCGACAGGCCATCCGCGCCGCCGATGACCAGGCAGAAAGCGGACGCGCCGGCGTCTCGGTCCAGCTGGATGCGGGTGGAAAAATCTTCGCTGGAGAGGGCGCGGCCGCGCGGATCCAAGGCGACGAGGATCGCGCCGGCGGGAATCGCGGCAAGCAGGGTCGCGCCTTCCTCGGCCATGCGATCTTCCGCGCGACGCGCGGCGGATTCGGCAAATTCGAGGGTTTCGAAGCCAGTGAGCCCGAGCGCGCGGCCGCTGGCGCGCGCCCGCTCGAAATAGCGTGTCACAAGATCTCGTTCGGCCCCGGCTTTCAGCCGGCCGATGCATACCAGCAGAATGCGCACCGCGCGCTCAGCCCGAATAGGAAACGCCGCGCGCCATCAGGCGCGCGCGGTCCCGGACCACATCTTCTCAATGGAATAGAAGCTGCGAACCTCGGGCTGGAAGACGTGAATGATCACGTCCCCGGCGTCGATGAGCACCCAATCGCAGGCCGGCTGGCCTTCGACGCGGACTTCGCGCACACCGGCCGCCTTGAGCGCCTCAATGAGATGCTCGGAAATGCCGCCCACATGCCGCTGCGAACGGCCGGACGCCACCACCATGTAATCGGCGATCGCTGTTTTGCCCCGCAGATCGATGGAGACGATGTCTTCCGACTTGTCGTCGTCCAGCTGGGCGGTAACGAGGGCGAGGACTTCCTCAGCGTCAGGCGCTTCGGAAATCGATGCGGGCGCCGGGTTGGGGGCGGCCGCCATGAGAGCCGTCGTGGACAGTGGTCCAAATCCTCTCGAAAATTAACGCAGACTCCTGGGGCTGGCGATGCCGAACCCTGAGGCTACCACAGCAAAATGCACGCAAATCAACGAAAAATCAAGACTTGTGGCCGGAGGCCCCACGCGCGGGCCATGCCGCCTCCCCTTGTGCGGCGCGAATTCCCGTTGAGGAAATGGGGGATTTCATCCCATGGAGGAATACCCAGGCGGGCGGCTTGAGGGTGGGCAGGATCGCCGCGTCGCTCTCGTCGATCCGGAATCGCCCGAGCGCCTGGGCGCCGAGCGAGGCCGTGGCGGCGAGGCTGTCGCCCATCCGGTCCACCACGGCGATGGGCACCTGCCCGGCCAGATCCCGCCAGCGCTGCCAGCGGCTGAAATGGGCGAGATTGTCCGCCCCCATCAGCCACACGAACCGCACCTGCGGCAGGCGCGCCCGCAGCGCCGCGACGGTCTCGTAGCTATAGCGCGTGCCGAGCCGCGCCTCGACCCCGGTCACGTCGATCAGCGGGTGATGGGCAACCTCACGCGCGAACACCACCCGCTGCGCCAGGGATGGCAGGTTGCGGTTGTCCTTCAAGGGGTTGCCGGGGGTCACCAGCCACCAGACCCGGTCCAGCCCGAGCCGCCGCAGCGCCAGCAGGCTGGCGGCGCGGTGCGCCGCATGGGCGGGATTGAAGCTGCCGCCGAACAGGCCGATGCGCATGCCCGCCGACGTCAGCGGCAGGCGCGTGGCGGCGCTCTCGCTCAGGGGCGCCACCAGCGGATCGTGCGGGGCGCGCGCGCCGGGCATGCAGGTCACGGACGGGTCTGCCCGGCCCCGTGCACCCGATATTTGAACGAGGTGAGCTGCTCCGCCCCCACCGGCCCGCGCGCATGCATGCGCCCGGTGGCGATGCCGATCTCGGCGCCGAAGCCGAATTCCCCGCCGTCGGCGAACTGGGTGGAGGCATTGTGCATCACGATGGCCGAATCCACTTCGGCCAGGAACTGTCGGGCGGCCGCTTTGTCCTCGGTGATGATGGAATCGGTGTGGTGCGAGCCGTGTCCCTCCACATGGGCAATGGCTGCATCGAGGTCCGCCACCACCTTCACCGAGATGATGGCATCCTCGTATTCCGTGTCCCAATCGGCGTCATTAGCCGGCAAAACGCGCGCATCGGTCGCCTGCGCCGCCGCATCGCCGCGCACTTCGCAGCCGGCGTCGAGCAGCATTTCAACCAGGGGCTTGAGATGGGTCGGCGCGCTCGCTTCGTCCACCAGCAGCGTCTCGGCGGCGCCGCAAATGCCGGTGCGGCGCATCTTGGCATTCAGCAGCACGCTTTTCGCCATGGCGAGATCGGCCGGGGCGTGGACATAGACATGGACGATGCCGTCGAGATGGGCGAACACGGGGACCCGCGCCTCGCTCTGCACCCGCGCCACCAGCCCCTTGCCGCCGCGCGGCACGATCACGTCGAGGTTTCCACCGAGGCCCTTGAGCATTTCGCCCACGGCGCCCCGGTCGGCGAACGGCACGAACTGCACCGCATCCGCCGGCAACCCAGCCTGCGCGAGGCCCGCGACAAACGCCTTATGAATGGCGCCGCTGGATCCGAGGCTGTCGGAGCCGCCGCGCAGCACCACCGCATTGCCGGCACGAATGCACAGCGCGGCCGCGTCCGCCGTCACATTGGGCCGGCTTTCATAGATCACGCCGATCACGCCCAAGGGCGTGCGCACGCGCTCGATGATCAGGCCGTTGGGCCGGGTCCAGCTTTCGGTCACCGCGCCCACGGGATCGGGCAAAGCGGCCACTGCCTCGATGCCGGCGGCGATCGCCTCGATCCGGGCGTCGGAGAGGGCGAGGCGATCCTGGAACGCGGCCGACATGCCATCGGCGCGCGCGCGCACCAGATCGTCCGCATTGGCGGCAAGAATTTCCCCCGTCGCGGCGCGAATGGCGCGTGCGGCGGCGCGCAGCGCCTGGGATTTCACATCCGCATCGGCCACGGCGAGCAGGCGTGCGGCGGTGCGGGCGCGCTTGCCCATCTCCAGCATGGTGCCGGCAATGTCCGACGGCGGCACCGCGCGATCGGCGATCGCGGGGGCGTTCATTCGGGCGGCGCTGGACGTGGACATGGCACTCTCTCTGATCGGGCGGTCGCAAAAAAGCGAGGCGTCTTCAAGTCTTACCATCAGGTGGCGCGTGCGTGGAAGCAGCGCAACCGCGCTTCGTGCGGATCGGCCCCACGCATAGCGCAGCCACGTTCCCTCCGGTAGCCTATTCCGCGCCCACCGCCATGTCGTCGCGATGGACCAGTTCCAGGCGGCCCTGGAAACCGAGAATGGTCTCGATCTCGGCGCTGGCGCGGCCGATGATGCGCTCGGCATGGTCGCTGTCATAGGCCACCAGCCCACGCCCGATCTCGCCGCCATCCGGGCCGCGCAGCAGCACCGCGTCGCCCCGCTCGAACAAGCCTTCCACCCGCGTGACGCCGGCCGGCAACAGGCTGGCGCCGCGCCGCAGGGCGGCCACCGCCCCCTCGTCCAGATGCAGGATGCCGCGCGGTTCCAGCGCGCCGCCGATCCAGGCCTTGCGCGCCCGCGCCGGGGTCGCGCCGCTGAGGAACCAGGTGCAGCGCCCGCCGTCGAGGATCGCCCGCAGCGGATTTTTCACATGGCCGGAGGCGATCACCATATGGGTGCCGGCAGCGGTCGCGATCTTGCCGGCCTCGATCTTGGTGCGCATGCCGCCGCGCGACAGCTCCGAACCCGCCGCCCCGGCCATGCCCTCGATTTCGGCGGTGATGCGCGGCACCACGGCGATATGGCGCGCGTCGGGATTATGGGCCGGCGGAGCGGTATAGAGGCCGTCAATGTCGGACAGCAGGATCAGCAGATCCGCGCTGGCCATGGTGGCGACGCGCGCCGCCAGGCGGTCATTGTCGCCATAGCGGATTTCGCTCGTGGCCACCGTGTCATTCTCGTTGATGACCGGCACCGCGCGGTATTCCAGCAGCCGCCCCAAGGTGGAGCGGGCATTGAGATAGCGCCGCCGCTCCTCGGTATCGCCCAACGTCAGCAGGATCTGCCCGGCGGTGACGTTTTCATGGGCAAGGATTTCCGACCAGGTGCGGGCGAGCGCGATCTGCCCCACGGCGGCGGCGGCCTGGCTGTCCTCCAGCTTCAAGGCGCCGCGCGGCAGGCCGAGCACCGTGCGCCCGAGCGCTATCGCGCCCGAGGAGACCACCAGCACGTCCTTGCCCTCGGCATGCAGCGCGCCGATGTCCTCGGCGAGCGAGGTGAGCCACGGCAGGCGGACTTTTCCGCGCGCGGAATCCACCAGCAGGGCCGAGCCCACCTTGATGACGATGCGGCGGAAATCGGCGAGGGAGGGAGCGGCAGAGGTCACGGGATCAGGTCTTCATCTGGTCACGCGCGGACGGGGCTACCCGTCCCGCGGCGCATGCGGGAAGCGGTGGGATAACAAAAGCCGACGCCCCCGACCAGAGCCGCCAACCGCCGGCCCCACCGCGCGGCGCCACGCCACGAGGTGCCCGAAGGGGTCAGCGCAGCTTGGCGATGGTCAAGCCATCGGCCTTGGCGCGGATCTTCACCGATTCCTCGCTGCGCGTGAGCGCCTGGGCGATGCCCTTCAGCGACATGCCCTTTTTCGCGCAGGCATGAAGCTTCTGGATCTCTTCCGAGGTCCAGGGCTGGCGATGGCGTTCAAAGCGTTCCCCCGCCATCACCAGCTCCCCTGCGTTGTGCCCTCGAAGGCCCGAGCGATGCTCATGGCCGCCACTCGGGCTTGGGCATGGCTTCGGCCTCTTCCAGGCGGCCGTCGGTCACCACCTGGAACAGGGTGCGCAGCGCCTCCTGCATGCCCTGGCCCGATTGGGCGGAAAGCAGAAGCGGCTTCTTCTTCGCCGCGCGCTGGAGCCGCTCCTTCTGCTGCTTCAGCAGTTCGGGCGAGAGCGCGTCGATCTTGGAGAGCGCGACGATCTCCGGCTTTTCGTCGAGGCCGGAACCATAGGCGGCAAGCTCCGCCCGCACGGTCTTATAGGCCTTGCCGGCGTGCTCGCAGGTGCCGTCCACCAGATGCAGTAAGGCGCGGCAGCGCTCGATATGGGCCAGGAACCGGTCGCCGATGCCGTGCCCCTCGTGTGCGCCCTCGATCAGGCCGGGAATGTCGGCGAGCACGAACTCGCGATCGTCCACCCGCACCACGCCGAGGCCGGGATGCAAAGTGGTGAAGGGATAATCGGCGATCTTCGGCTTGGCCGCGGTGGTCGCGGCCAGAAAGGTGGACTTGCCGGCATTGGGCAGGCCGATGAGACCGGCGTCGGCGATCAGCTTCAGGCGCAGCCAGATCCACTTTTCCTGGCCTTCCAGGCCCGGATTCGCGCGGCGCGGCGCCTGGTTGGTGGAGGTCTTGAACTGGGCATTGCCGAACCCGCCATTGCCGCCGCCGAGCAAACGGATGCGCTGCCCCACCTCGGTGAGGTCGGCGAGCACGGTTTCCTCGTCATCGTCCAGAATCTCGGTTCCGGCCGGCACCCGCAGCACCACGTCGGCGCCCTTGGCGCCGGTGCGGTTGGCGCCCATGCCATGCTCGCCCTTCTTGGCCTTGAAATGCTGCTGGTAGCGATAGTCGATCAGGGTGTTGAGCCCGTCCACGCACTCCACCCACACATCGCCCCCGCGCCCGCCGTCGCCGCCGTTGGGGCCGCCGAATTCGATGAACTTTTCGCGCCGGAACGAGACGCACCCCGCCCCGCCATCACCGGAGCGCACATATATCTTGGCTAGATCGAGGAATTTCATGGCTTGCAGGTAGCCGCGCGTGATGGCGAAGGCAAGGCCGGCGCGGCGCGAATGCTATGTTTTCGTGGTTTCGATGGGCCGGCGCGCGGATCCCCCGCCACCCGGCGGCTCTTCTCCCCTCCCCCTTTGACCTTTCCGCCGGGCCGGACCAAAAAGCGAACATGACCGCGCGCCTCGTCGATGTCCTGCTCCCCCTCGGCCTCGACACCCCCTATTCCTATGCCGTGCCGGATGGGCTCGCGCTCGCGCCGGGCGATCTCGTGCAGGTGCCGCTCGGCACGCGCGGCATGGTGGGCTGCGTCTGGGCGCTGCGCACCGATGCGGCGGGGGTGAACGAGGCCAAGCTTAAGAGCGTCAAGGCCAGGCTCGACCACCTCCCCTTGCCGGAGGAATTGCGCCGACTGGTGGATTGGATCGCCGATTATACCCTCGCCCCACGCGGCATGGTCCTGCGCATGGCGCTGCGCCACGACGAAAGCCCAGGGCCAATGCGCGAACGGGTGGGCGTGCGCGCCACCGGCCGCACGCCGGAGCGCATGACCGCCGCCCGCGCGCGCTTGATCGCCTTCCTCGCCGACGGCTTCGTGCGCGGCAAGGTGGAGGCGGCGCGCGAGGCCGGGGTGTCCCCTTCCGTGGTGGATGGCCTGGTGGATGACGGCGCGCTCGAAACCCTCGTCCTTCCCCCCGAGCCCGCCGCTTATCCGCCCGATGCCTCTTTTGCGGTGCCGGAATTGTCGCCCGAGCAGGGGACGGCCGCCCAAGCATTGCGCGCCGCCGTCGCCGCCCGCGCCTTCAGCGTGCATCTGCTGGACGGCGTCACCGGCTCCGGCAAGACCGAGGTCTATTTCGAGGCGGTGGCGCAGGCGATCATGGAGGGGCGGCAATCCCTCATCCTGCTCCCCGAAATCGCCCTCACCCAGGCGTTCATGGACCGTTTCACCAAGAGGTTCGGCGTGAAGCCGGCGGAATGGCATTCCGGCGTTTCCACAAAACGCCGGGCGCGGGTGCTGCGCGGGGTGGCGAGCGGCGAGGTCAGCGTGGTGGCGGGCGCGCGATCGGCTTTGTTCCTGCCGTTCCGCGATCTCGGCCTGACCATCGTCGATGAGGAGCACGACCCGGCCTATAAGCAGGATGACGGCGTCGCCTATCACGCCCGCGACATGGCGGTGGTGCGCGCGCGGCTGGCGAAATCCGCCATCGTGCTTGCCTCGGCGACCCCGTCCATCGAGACCGAGGTGAATGCCCGGCGCGGGCGCTACCAGCGGCTCGCGCTGCCGGAGCGGTTCGGCGGCGCCAAGGTGCCGGGGCTCTCGCCCATCGATCTGCGCAAGGAAGGCCCGCCGCGCGGCCGCTGGATCGCCCCGCGCCTGGAAGCTGAGATCAACGACACCATGGCGGCGGGCGGTCAGGCGCTGCTGTTCCTCAACCGGCGCGGCTATGCCCCGCTCACCATGTGCCGGTCGTGCGGCCATCGCATGCGCTGCCCCTCCTGCTCGGCCTGGCTGGTGGAACATCGCTTCCGCCGCCGGCTCGCCTGCCATCATTGCGGCTATCAGGCGCCGATCCCAGACACCTGCCCGGCCTGCAACGCCAAGGACAGCCTCATTCCCTGCGGCCCCGGCGTCGAGCGCCTGCAGGAAGAGGTGCAGACCCTGTTTCCCGCCGCCCGTAGCCTCGTGCTGTCCAGCGATCTGTCGGGCGGCGTCGAGCGCATGCGGGCGGAACTGGACGCGGTGGCCAAGGGCGAGGTGGACATCATCGTCGGCACCCAATTGGTGGCGAAGGGCCACAATTTTCCCGGCCTCGCCTTGGTGGGGGTGGTGGATGCCGATGTGGGCCTTGGCCACGGCGACCCGCGCGCGGCGGAACGCACCTTCCAGCTCGTCCATCAGGTAGCCGGGCGCGCCGGACGCGGCTCAACCGAAGGGCGCGGCTTTATCCAGACCCACATGCCCGAGCATCCGGTGATGAAGGCCTTGATGCTGGGCGACCGGGCGGCCTTCTATGAAAGCGAAATCGCCGCGCGCGCGGAAGCCCTGCTGCCGCCGTTCGGCCGCATGGCCAGCCTGATCGTCTCGGCAAGCGAGGCCCATGCCGCCGAGGGCCATGCGCGGCGGCTCGCGGCGAGCGCGCCTTTGCATGCCGACGTGCGCGTGCTCGGCCCCGCCGAGGCGCCGCTCGCCTTGCTGCGGGGGCGCCATCGCTGGCGGCTGCTGGTGCGCGCGCCCCGCGCGTTCGATCTCTCTGCTTATCTCAGGGGCTGGCGCGAGAGCGCACCCAAGCCCACGGGAAACGTGCGGGTGGCCATCGACGTGGACCCGTTGAGCTTTCTGTGATCGCGCCTCAGACCTCCTGGCCCCAGCGCTGCACCGTGGCACGGTTCAAGGTGGCAAAAATCAGGGTCTCGACCGTGATGCCGATGAGGATCACCGCCAGGAGCCCGGCAAAGACATTGGCGGTTTCGAGCTGCGCGCGATTGGTGAAGATGAACCAGCCGAGGCCGCCGGAGCGCGCGCTCGCGCCGAACACCATCTCGGCGGCGATCAATGTGCGCCAAGCGAACGCCCAGCCGAGCCTCAGGCCCGAGAGGATCGACGGCAGGGCGGCGGGCATGAGGATGCCGAACACATAACTCGGGCCCGACAGGCCGATATTGCGCCCGGCCATGCGCAAGGTCTGTGGAACCGCGCGGAACCCGGCGTGGCAGGCCAGCGCCAACGGCCACAGCACCGCATGAACGATGACGAAGATCAGGCTGGCCGAACCAATGCCGAACCACAGCAGCGCAATCGGCAGCAAGGCGATGGCGGGAAGCGGATTGAACATGGATGTGAGCAGGCCCAGCAGGCTCTCGCCCCAGCGGTTGAGCGCCGCGAGCGCTGTGATGGTCGCCGCCGCCGCGATGCCGATGACATATCCGCTGACCAGAACGGTCAGCGAGGCGCCGATTCGGTCCGGCAATTCGCCGGAAATCGTCGCGGTCCACAGCGCCAGGACGGTATCGCTGAAGGTCGGCATCAGCAGGGAATTGCCGAGCCACCGGGCATAAGCCTCCCAAACCGCCGCCAGAAGCACCAGGAGGATCACCTTCCGCGCGCCGGGGCCGACGACGAGCGGGCGGGCCGCGCGGACGGCAGGAAGATCGAGCGTGCGCTCAGACATGGGCAAACTCCTGCGCCGGCGAGACCGATTGGCCGGAGAAGATCCGAGACTGGATGTCCGCCTCAAGGGCGCCGAAGGCGGCGGAGCCACGCAGACGCGTTGCCTCGGGCACCGGATATTCGGCCGAGATGCGGCCAGGATGGGGGGACATGACGAGGATGCGCGTTCCCACATGGACCGCCTCGTCGATGGCATGGGTCACAAACAAAGCGGTGGCGCCGGTTTCGTCGCACAAGCCGAGCAATTCATCCTGCATACGTCGGCGCGAGAGCGCGTCGAGGGCGGCGAACGGCTCATCCATCAGCAGAATGGCCGGCTGCACGGCGAAGGCCCGCGCAATCGCCACGCGCTGCTTCATGCCGCCCGATAGCGTGTGCGGAAAGGCATCGGCGAACGTGCCGAGCCCGACACGGGCGATCCAGTCGCGTGCCACCACCGCCGCCGCCGCCGCCGAGAGGCCCCGGGCCTTACGCACTGCGAAAGCGACATTGCCGCAGACCGTGCGCCAAGGCAGGAGTTGGTCAAACTCCTGGAACACGAACATGCGGTCCGGCCCCGGGGCGTGCACCGGCACGCCATGCAAGCGGATCTCTCCCGATGCCGGCCGCAGAAATCCGCCCACCGCCCGCAGCAAGGTGGACTTACCGCATCCCGACGGGCCGAGCAGCGCCAGCCGCTCGCCACGGCCGATGGAGAAGGAGACATCCGCCACCGCCGTCACGTCGCCCGTCTGGCCGGAATAACGCAAGGTGACACGATCGACGGCCAGGATCGGCGTGGATGCGCGCGGAGCTTCGGCGAACGCGCCGGACGGCGTCGCCATCTTCAGCTCCCGTTCTTGCCGTGCAGGCCAGCCTGGAAGAGATCCTTCCATCCGGGCTTCTGCTTAATTAGGCCGATGCGATATTCAAAGTCCGTGAATACGTCGACGCGCTCCGGCGCCGTGGTGAAATTGATCTGCGGATCGCGGATGATCCGCTCGACGAGGGCCAGATCCAGCTTGGACTGCTCGGCGGTGACGTAGAGCTTGGCGGCCACTTCCGGATTGGCCTTGATCCAGGCATTTGCCTCATCCAAGGCGGCGACGAAGGCATCGACGGTCTTGGGATTGTCGGCCGCGAATTTCTTCGTCCCGTAGACAACGTTGAAGGTGTGCGGCCCGCCGAGCACGTCGTAGCTGTTCAGCACCGCGTGCACTTTGCCGCTCTCCAACTGCTGCTGCACGAACGGCGGCGCGGTGAAGTGCGCGGTGATGCCACCGGTGCCGGAGAGGATTGCTGCGGTCGCGTCCGGGTGAGGCAGGCTGACGGTGAGATCGTCGAGCTTGTCGTATTTGCCGAAGGCTTTTTCAGCGGCGATCTGTAAGACGATGGGCTGGAAGCCCACCTTCACGGACGGCAGCGCGATCCGGTCTGTCGCGGTGAAGTCCTGAAGCGTCTTCACGTTGGGGTTGTTGGTGGTGAGCACGTTCGGCATTGAGCCGAGCGAGGCGATAAGGATGATGTCCGTCTTGCCGCGGGTCTTGTCCCACGTGAGGATCGCCGGCGCGATACCGGCCGTCGCGAAGTCGAGACCGCCGGAAATCAGGGAATCGTTCATCGCCGCCGCGCCCGAGAGGCGCAGCCATTCCACCTTCGTTTCGGGCAAACCGCTCGCCACGGCATGCTTCTCGATGAGCTTGCGCTCCTTCACGACGATCAATGGCAGATAGGCGATGCCGAACTGCTGCGCGATGCGCAATTGCTGGGTTTCCGCCCGTGCCGGGGCAGGCATAGCGAACCCTAAGGCCGGTACCATGACCGCCGCCACCATCAACAAAGCCCGTCTGCGCATGAATCCTCTCCGCTGCAAAGCCAACGGAGAGGAGCTTCAATTTTATATAATATAAAGTCAATTGATTTAGTTGATTTTAAAAATGGTCATGAAAGCGTCGCCCCTCCTCAGGGGAAGCGGTTGAAAGCCGGGCGCCCTGCTTTATGGTGCGCCGCGACACAGGATTGAGGAGCGCCCCATGCGCAGTTTTCTTCAGATCGCCCTTGTGGTGGGCCTCGGCCTCGGCGTCTCGGGCTGCGACAAGTGCGGCGACTGGTTCAAGCTGACCCCGGCGAAGACGTGCTCCGCCGAGCCATTGCCGAAATGAGCTATTTGAGGTTGGGATTGGGCACGCTGCCCTTTTCCGCCTTCAGCCGGGCCAGTTCCGCCCGGATCGGCCCGTAGGGTCCATATTTGTGCTGGGCGGCGGAAAAGCCGTCGGCATAGGGCCCATAAGGCGCGTCGATCGGCTTCGCCAGCAGGTCCGGGAAATCACGCTCCAGGCCGGCAAGGGCCGGGCGGGATTGGGATTCGACAAAGGCGGCCACGTCCCAGGCGTCTTCCCCCTTCAATTGGGGCATCAGCCAATCGGTGCCGTTGGGCATGTTGTTATGGGCGAAATTCGCCAAGGTCATGAGCCGGCTCATGCCCGCCCCATCATTGAAACTGTCCGGTCCCCACAGCGGCGGCACGCCATAGCCGAGCGCGGCATCCGCCCCGTTGCGCCGCACGCCCTGCCCTGAGACCCCGTGGCAATCGGCACATTGGGCGCGGAAAATGGCCGCGCCGCGCACCGGATCGGCGGCGCGATCCAGCTCCGGCATATGGCCGCCGCCGCCGCCCGCGATCTTCGCATCATCGGGAATGTTGGTGGACAGCACCGTGAGATAGGCCAGCAGCGCCTGCATGGGCCGCGCATCCCTCGGCATGGGGCGCCCGTTCATGGAGCGGATCATGCACTGGTTCACCCGGTCGGCGAGCGTGAGGTCGCGCGCGGTGCGGGCGGAATAGGCGGGATAATCGGCGGCGGCCGCGACCAGCGGCAGGCCGAACTTCTTGCGCCCGTCATTGAGATGGCAGTTCGCGCAGGCAAGGTTGTTGCCGGCGAAACGCAGGGCGGGGTCGGCGACCGCCGGGCCGACATGGGCATAAGTTGTTTCCAGCACCGAGCGGCCGAACCGCACCAGCCGGCCGAATTCATCATCCGGCAAGGTGCTGATCTCAGGAATATCCCATTCGGTGATCCGCTCTCCCATCGCCGCCGGCGCCGCGCCTTGCGCCCATCCCGGCCCCGCCCCAGCGATCAGCCCGGCCGCGATCAAGGCCGCCCTTATGAAACCGCCCCCACCCATGAACCCCTCCCGAGGCCGCCTTCATTGCGTTTGCGGGCCAACGCGGCTATAAGCCCGCCTTCGTTTCGGCATGCGCCCCCCTGGAGGCGTGCGGAAACGAAAGCCGGACGGCCGCGCGAGCGGCCGTCGGCCTTTCTGGAACCAGTCTACATTAGGAATAGTGCCATGACCGCCATCAAAGAATTGAAGGCTGTGGCGCGCGAACGGGCCGGCAAGGGGGCCGCCCGTGAAGAGCGCCGCGCCGGACGCGTGCCCGCCGTGATCTACGGCGAGAAGCAGGATCCGATCACCATCTCCCTGGAACACAAGGAGATCACCCGGACCATCTACGCCGGCCATTTCCTCACCACCCTCTTCCTCATCGAAGTGGACGGCAAGAAGCACCGCGTCATTCCCCGCGACTACCAGCTCGATCCGGTCAAGGATCTGCCGCTGCACGTGGACTTCCTGCGGGTGTCCGCCGGTGCGCGCGTGACCGTGGAAGTGCCGGTGCACTTCGTGAAGCAGGACGCCTCTCCCGGCCTGAAGGCGGGCGGCACCTTGAACATCGTGCACCATGCGGTGGAGCTGGATTGCCCGGCCGAATCCATTCCGGCCCACATTTCCGTGGACCTCACCGGCGTTCAGCTCGGCGCGTCCCTGCATCTGTCGTCGGTCACCCTGCCGGAAGGCGTGGTTTCCGCCCTGAGCGGCGACGACACGCTGGCGACAGTCGTGGCGCCGTCGGGCCTGAAGGATGCTGAAGCGGACGACGCGGCCGCTGCCGCCGCCTCCGCTGCCGCGACCTCCACCAAGTCCTGATCGACCCTCGGGCCGGAGTTGCACCGTGATCCTGCTCGCAGGCCTCGGCAATCCCGGCCCGAAATATGTCGGCAACCGGCATAATATCGGCTTCATGGCGGTCGAGGCCCTGGCCCGCCGCCATCGCCTCTCCCCCTGGCGCCGTCGCTTCCAGGGCGCGGTCGCCGAAGGCGAGATCGGCGGCGAAAAAGTGCTCGCCCTGCTACCCGAAACCTTCATGAACGAGAGTGGCCGCGCGGTCGCGGAAGCCATGCGCTTCTATAAGATCCCGCTGGAGCGCGTGTTCGTGTTCCACGACGAACTGGATCTGCCGCCCGCCAAGATCCGCACCAAGAAGGGCGGCGGCAATGCCGGACACAACGGCCTGCGCTCCATTACCGCACAGTGCGGCAATGAGTATTGGCGCGTGCGGCTCGGCATCGGTCATCCCGGCGACAAGGCGCTGGTGCATTCTTACGTTCTCGGCGATTTCGCAAAGGGCGAAAAGCCTTGGGTCGAGGGAGTGTGCACCGCGTGCGCGGATTTTGCCGACATGCTGGCCGCGGGAAAACCCGAGGAATTCCAGAACCGGGCGCATCTTTTCCTGGAGGCGCAGGGCTTCGGCGACAAGAAAACCATTGGCGATCCGCGCGCCTGACCGCACTGTGGCGCGCCATCCTGCCGGTGCGATGCGGGGTCCGTCCATGAAGAACGTCACCATCACCTTGTCGGACGAACTCGCGGTTCAGGTGCGCCTTGCCGCCGCGCGCGAGGGCAAGAGCCTGTCCAAATTCATCGCCGAGCGCCTGAGCCGCGCGCTCGGCGGCCATTCCGATCCGCTCGCCCCCTTCGACCGCTGGCTCTCCGGCCCGGGCTGGGACCCGGAGGGCCCTCCACTCCCGATGCGTGAGGACAGCCATGAGCCTGCGATGCTTCGTGGACGCGCGGATGCTGATCTATCTCCACGACCGCAGCGAGGCGCGCAAGCGGGCGCTGACGAGGCATAGCCTGCGCTCGATCCGCCGCCACGGCGAGTTGGTGATCACCCCGCAGGTGGCGCACGACTTCTATGCGCGCGCCATCGACCAGTTTCCCTTCGTGCCGCGCCATGCCATACGGGACTTCCTCGGCGACCTGATGCCGGCCTGCCACTCCGCCGCGCCCAGCGAGCTGATGGGGCGGGCCTTCCACATCGAGGATCGCTTCAAGTTCGAATGGTGGGATTGCCTGATGATCGCGTCCGCACTCCTGGCGGATTGCCGGCTGCTGCTGAGCGAGGACCTGGAAGACGGCCTCGCCATCGAGCGCACCACCGTGATCAACCCCTTCGTGACGGACATCGAGACCGTCTTCTCCTCGCTGAAAGATCGCTGAGCTATGGGCTTCAAATGCGGCATCGTCGGCCTGCCGAACGTGGGCAAGTCGACCCTCTTCAACGCGCTCACCCAGACCGCGGCGGCGCAAGCGGCCAATTATCCATTCTGCACCATCGAGCCCAATGTGGGCGAAGTGGCGGTGCCGGATCCGCGCCTCGACAGCCTCGCCGCCATCGCCGGCTCGGGCCAGATCATCCCCACCCGCCTGACCTTCGTGGACATCGCGGGCCTGGTGCGCGGCGCCTCCAAGGGCGAAGGGCTCGGCAACCAGTTCCTGGCCAACATCCGCGAGTGCGACGCCATCGCCCATGTGGTGCGCTGCTTCGAGGATGGCGACGTCACCCATGTGGAAGGCAAGATCGCCCCGGTGGACGACATCGAGACCATCGAGACCGAGCTGATGCTGGCCGATCTCGATAGCCTGGAGAAGCGCGCCGCCGCCTTGGAGAAGAAGACCAAGAACGGCGCCGACAAAGAGGCCAAGGAAATCCTCGACCTGATGAACCGGGCCCTGGTGCTGCTGCGCGAGGGCAAGCCCGCGCGGCTCGTGGAGCGCAAGGCCGAGGAGGAGCAGGCGTTCTCCATGCTCGGCCTGATGACCGCAAAGCCCGTGCTCTATGTCTGCAACGTCGAGGAGGCCTCGGCCCTGGAAGGCAATTCGCTCTCCGCGCAGGTGTTCAAGCGCGCGGCCGAGGAAGGCGCGAAGGCGGTGGTGGTCTCGGCCAAGATCGAGAGCGAGATCGCCGTGCTGCCCGCAGAGGACCAGAAGGACTATCTCGACGCCATCGGCCTCGACGAGCCGGGCCTCAACCGCGTGATCCGCGCCGGCTACGACCTGCTGCACCTCGTGACCTATTTCACCGTCGGTCCCAAGGAGGCGCGCGCCTGGACCATCACCAAGGGCACCAAGGCGCCGGCGGCGGCGGGCGTGATCCATTCCGATTTCGAGAAGGGCTTCATCCGCTCGGAGACCATCGCCTATGCGGATTATGTCCAATACAAGGGCGAGGCCGGCGCGCGCGATGCCGGGCGGCTGCGGCTGGAAGGCAAGGAATATGTGGTGCAGGACGGCGACGTGCTGCACTTCCGCTTCGCCAATTGAGGATGCGGCGCATCCGGGGGCGCGGCGGACGGCCGGCTTGACCGCGCCCGCCACCTCGCCTCAGATCGCCCGATAAGCAGGAGGAAGTGGGATGCCCGATATCTTTTGGGAGGACTTCGTCGAGGGGGAGGTGAAGACCTTCGGCTCCTACGAAGTCACCGAAGACGAGATCATCGCCTTCGCCAGCGAGTTTGACGCCCAGCCCATGCATATCGATGCGGTGGCGGGCAAGGCGTCCATGCTGGGCGGCCTTGCCGCCTCCGGCTGGCACACCTGCGCGATCATGATGCGGCTGATGTGCGACGGCTTCCTGCTGCGCTCCGCCGGCCAGGGCTCGCCGGGCGTGACCGAGACCAAATGGCGCGAGCCGATCTTTCCCGGCGATGTGGTCACGCTCCGGCGCACCATTCTCCAAAGCCGGACCTCCAAGTCGCGGCCCGACCTCGGCCTGGTAAACATGAAGCTGGAACTGCTGAAGCCGTCGGGCAGCGTGGCGCTGGAGCAGGAATGCGTGGTCCTGTTCAGCCGCCGCAATCCGGGAGCACGCCTCGCATGAACTTCTTCGACGAAATTCAAGTGGGCGATCGCGAGATCCTGGGCACCCACACTTTCACCCGCGACGAGATCGTGGCGTTCGCGCGCAAGTTCGATCCCCAGCCGTTCCATGTGGACGACGAGGCGGCCAAGCGCAGCCTGTTCGGGGCCTTGTGCGCCTCCGGCTGGCACACCGCCGCCAACTGGATGAAATATTTCGTCGCCTACCAGCAGCGCACGGCGGCCGAGCGCGTGTCCAAGGGCATTCCGGTTCCGGTCACCGGCCCCTCGCCCGGCTTCAAGGATCTGCGCTGGCTCAAGCCGGTCTATGCCGGCGACGTCATCACCTACGCCACCGAGGCCCGCGAAAAGATCCTGCCCAAGAGCCGGCCGGACTGGGGCATGCTGATCGCCTACAACACCGGCACCAACCAGGACGGCGTGCTGGTGTTCGATTTCGAGAGCCGGGTGTTCGTGCAGCGCCACCCCTGAGGCAGCACGCGACGGGTTGATCAGTGCGGTAACAGCAGAAGGGCCCTCCCCCGCACGCGGGAGAGGGCTTTGGCGCTGGGCAGACCGCAGCCTGCCCGCCTGACGTCACAGATTGACTTCCGCCATGCCGGCTGCGGGATAGCGCGTGCCGGCGACCGCATCGGGCGCAAACAGAACGTCCAGTTCGCCGACCTGAGCGGCCGTGAGCACGACCTCGGTCGCGGCGATATTCTCCTTGAGATATTTGATGCGGCGCGTACCCGGGATCGGGATCACCTGGTCCTGCTTGTTGAGAATCCAGGCCAAAGCGAGCTGGGCCGAGGTGATGCCGAGCCCGGCGGCGATCTGCGCCAGCCGGTCCACGAGGGCCTTGTTCTGCGCCGCCGCCTCGCCCTCGAAGCGCGGATTGCGGGTGCGAAAATCCCCCGCCTCCAGCGTTCCGGCCCCGACCGTGCCGGTCAGGAAGGCGCGGCCGAGCGGACTGTAGGCGACGAAGGCGGCTCCAAGCGCGCGGCAGGCGTCGAACATGCCGTCTTCCGGCTCGCGGCTCCACAGCGAATATTCGCTCTGCACGGCGGTGATCGGATGCACCGCCGCCGCGCGCTTCAGCGTCGCGACCGAGCATTCCGAGAGGCCGATGAAGCGCACCTTGCCCGCCTCCACCAGCCCCTTCATGGCGCCGACCGTCTCCTCGATGGGCGTCGCGGGATCGACCCGGTGGAGATAATAGAGATCGATCACGTCGGTCCCCAGCCGGGCGAGACTGGCATCGCAGGCGGAGCGGACATAATCCGGCGTCCCGTTAATCCCGAGCCGCTCGCCGTTGGGGCCACGCATGTTGCCGAATTTTGTGGCGAGCACGACTTTTTCGCGCTTTCCCTTTAGGAATTGGCCGAGCAGGCGCTCATTGTGGCCGACGCCATACATGTCGGCGGTATCGAAGAAGTTGATGCCGAGTTCCAACGCGGCGTCGAGAGTTTCGAGGGACTGGGCATCGTCACTGGTGCCATAGAATTCGGACATGCCCATGCAGCCGAGGCCGATGGCGGACACGGACAGGCCGGAACGACCGAGGATACGGCGGTTCATGATAGACCTCACGGATGAGAGACAGGGTCGATGAACAAGAAGTGGGTGGAGCGTGCGGGCCGGACGGCGGCAAGTCGTCGGAGCGGCGGGGCGCTCGGGCGATGGAGGACATTCCGGGGGCCGGGGATGGCGCCCGTCGTTCTCAATCCCTATATATAAACTACACCGTTTAGTTTACATTGTCAATCATGACGGTTCGCAAACCGCCCCGCGCCAACACCCCCGCAGCAAACCCGCCCGCAGCCGCGGCCGCGCCCGCCGACGCGGACAAAGCGCTGCGGGGAGATGCCGGGCGGCCGGTCAAGCGTGACGCCCGCGGAACCACGATCCGCATTCGGGCGGCGGCGCGGCGCCTGTTCCTGGAACGCGGCTACGGCAATACCAGCATGGATGCGGTCGCCGCCGCCGCGCCGGTCTCAAAGCGCACGCTCTACCAGCATTATCCCAGCAAAGCCGACCTGTTCGGCGCGGTGATTTCCGAAGTCTGGTCGCACTTCACCAGCGGGCCGATCCTGCCCGAGACCACACAGGAGGACCCGCGTCAGGTGCTGCGCACCTTTGTCGCGCGGCTGTGTACCCATTGGGAGCAGCCGGACGTCATCCCCATCCTGCGGCTCATCATCGCCGAGGCCCCGCGCTTTCCCGAGCTTTCCGACGCCCTCGCCCGCACCAGCAAGGAACCGACCTTGCGCAGCCTGACGGCCTATCTGGAACGACTGCGGGCGGCCGGGCAGCTTCCGGGCGACTGCGACACCGGCCTTGCCGCCACGCAATTCCTGGGCGCGATCAAGGAGCCCCTGTTCTGGCCGCGTGTGCTGGGCGGGCCGATCGCGTTTTCGGTCTCCGCCGTCACCGACCGCGCGATTGCCGACATCCTGCGCACCTGAATTTGCGCGCCGGCCCGCTGGAAATCCCAGGCCCCCAGGGCGGCCGGCGCTCGGACCGACGAACGCTCCCCGCTTGTTCCCTAAGGCCCGCTTGCGCCGCAGCGTAACCACACATTTTCGAGATTTCACCTATCGTAAATGGAACAAACTTAAGCTTCCGTTTCCATACTTGCTCACGAAATCGAGATTTGATTGATAGTAAGTCGTCGAATATTAGACCGCCATCGCTGGGGCGCTCGGGAGAATCACGATGAATACGAAAGCACTTGCGCTCGGCCTCGGCGCCATGATCAGTGTGACCAGCCTCACCAGCGCAGCTTTTGCAGACGAATACGTATCCCAGGAGAATCGGGAGCAGTATGCGGTCAACGAGCGCGACTATGATGCGATGCATCCGGCGGCAGCGCCGCAGCAGATCCAGGTGGCCCGCCCCGTCACTGCCCAGATGACGCACAAAGTGACCCACAAGGTGCATAGCGCGAGCCACCAGCCCCACGGCAAGGCCACGCCCTCCAGCGCGAGCTGACCTGCTCCCTTTCCTCCGGTCCCGTCGGCCGGCCGGCTCCCCAGGAGCCGCGCCGGCCGTTTTGCATGCCTTGGCCCATCTGCGCGCGCGGCTCCTTCCCTTGCCGCAGAGCGGCATCGCTGCTAAAGCCCGCGCGTCCGCGACAATCGCGGGTCCATTTCATTCATAACGACAGGACGGTCACCATGGCGATCGAGCGCACTTTCTCGATCATCAAGCCCGACGCGACGCGTCGCAATATCACCGGTGCGGTCAACGCCGTGATCGAGACTGCGGGTCTGCGCATCGTCGCCCAGAAGCGCATGCAGCTCACGCGCGAACAGGCCGAAACCTTCTACGGCGTCCATCGCGAACGCCCGTTCTTCGGCGAGCTGGTCGCCTTCATGACCTCCGGTCCGGTCGTCGTGCAGGTGCTCCAGGGCGAGAACGCGGTCGCCAAGTATCGCGAAGTCATGGGCGCCACCAACCCGGCCAATGCCGCCGAGGGCACCCTGCGCAAGCTGTTCGCCGAATCCATCGAGGCGAACTCCGTGCACGGCTCCGACAGCGCCGAGAATGCCGCCATCGAGATCGCCCAGTTCTTCTCCGGCAACGAAATCGTCGGCTGAGGCGTTTCCTTAAGGGACGCCGCGGTGCACAATGCTTTTTGCGCGGCGCGGCGTCCGGTTTTGGTTGTGGACCCTACGCGTCTCTATTAGCCTCCCTTTAGGGAATGCATAATACGGCGCACCAGACGCAGCATACCTGCAAGGAAACGCTGGATCAGGATGGGTGGGGATACGATGTCGCTTGACTCTCCGGTGCTGTGGCTCGCGCTGCTGCAGATCATTTGGATCAACATCCTGCTGTCCGGCGACAATGCCGTGGTCATTGCGATGGCCTGCCGGTCCCTGCCGGAGAAGGCCCGCCGCTGGGGCATCGTCATGGGCGCCGGCGTCGCGGTCGGCCTGCGCATCATCTTCACCGGCATCGTCGCCACCCTGCTCGCGCTGCCCTGGCTGAAGGTGGTCGGCTCGCTCGCCCTGATGTACATCGCGGTGGACCTCGCCCTCCCCAATGAGGACACCGAGGAAGCGGTAGCCGCCAGCGACAATCTCTGGAAGGCGGTCGGTACGGTGGCGGTCGCCGACATCGTCATGAGCCTCGACAATGTGGTGGCCGTGGCCGCCGTGGCGGACGGCAACTGGACCTTGCTGATCCTTGGCCTCGCCATCTCCATCCCGCTGATCGTCGCCGGCAGTTCGCTGGTGATGGCGCTGCTCGACCGTTTCCCTCTCCTGGTGTGGTTCGGCGCCGGCTTGCTGGGCTGGGTGGCCGGCGAGATGCTGCTGAGCGACGTCGCCATCATGGACCGCATCGGCGGCCACGATGTCAGCGAGAGCTGGCACCTGCCCGCCGCCGCCACCGGCGCCGTCCTCGTGGTGGCGATCTCCTGGATCATCGGACGCATGCGCCATGCCAAGCAGGCAGAATCGAACCACTGAGCGCAAGCCGGCAGCAAGGGGGCGCATTCGCCCCCTTTTTTGCGCGCCACGCCTGCCGTAAGGTCAGAACGGCTCGGCCTGCCCTCAACGACATCCGCGGATGGCCCGCGCGCCCATCCGCTTCGGCAAAGGACTGACGCATGGATTTTTCCAACCCGACCTTCTGGGTCTCTCTGCTCCAGATCATATGGATCGACCTGCTGCTGTCGGGCGACAATGCGGTGGTGATCGCGCTCGCCTGCCGCTCGCTTCCCCCCGGCCAGCGCCGGTGGGGCATCTTGCTCGGCGCCGGTGCGGCGGTGGGCCTGCGCATCATCTTCGCGCTCGCGGTCTCCTACGTCCTCGGCATTCCCCTGCTGAAGGTGGCCGGCGGCCTGCTGCTGGTCTGGATCGCGGTGAAGCTCGTCACCGACAATGAGGGCGAGGCGCACGAGGTCGCCGCCTCCGACAGCCTGTGGAAGGCGGTGCGCACCATCGCCATCGCCGACGCGGTCATGAGCCTCGACAATGTGGTGGCGATCGCCGCCGCCTCGCGCGGCCATCCCGAACTGTTCATCTTCGGCCTGCTGCTGACCATTCCCCTCATCATCGCCGGCTCGCAGCTGGTGATGGCGATCCTCACCCGCCTGCCGCTGCTGGTGTGGGCCGGCGCGGCGCTGCTCGGCTGGATCGCCGGGGAGATGGTGGTCGGCGACGTGATGTCCCTGCAATATATGCAGAGCGTCAATCCCGAATGGGTGAAGCCCGATTCCGAGGCACCCAACGGGCTGAAGCCCGCCAACCTGCCGCATTATCTCGCCAGCACCATTGGCGCCGTAGTGGTGGTGCTCCTCGGCCTGCTGCTGCGCGGCCGGGGCAAGGAGAAGGCCCACGCCGCCTGACGCATCGACGCCTGACGCGTCGCCGCCTGCCGCCCTCTCGCCCGCTCCCTTGTCGCCCCCGGCCCGCACGCCGGGGGCGATTTCGTTTGCGCCCCGCAGGAATGCCGCGCCGGCTCGATACGCCAGGCTGGAGCGGCTATAAGGAGGCGGAGGAGTTGCTTCGCCCATGAACGATCATGTCCGCCCGCAGATGCGCGCCTCCCAGATGCGCGCCTCGGTCTGCCCGCACGATTGCCCCTCCACCTGCGCGCTGGAAGTGGAGGTGCTGGCGGACAACAGGATCGGCCGGGTGCGCGGGGCGGCGGACAATTCCTATACCGCCGGCGTGATCTGCGCGAAGGTCGCCCGCTATGCCGAGCGCGCGCACCATCCCGAACGGCTGATGACGCCGCTGCGGCGCACCGGGCCGAAGGGCTCCACCCAATTCGCCCCCATCTCCTGGGACGAGGCGCTGGACCGCACCGCCGACGCCCTGCTCGCCGCCGAGCACACCCACGGCGCGCAGAGCGTGTGGCCTTATTATTATGCCGGCACCATGGGGATGGTGATGCGCGACGGCATCAACCGCCTGACCCATGCCAAGGGCTATTCGCGCTTCTTCGCCTCGATCTGCGTGAACCCGGCCTGGAGCGGCTATATGGCCGGCACCGGTCGCCTCGCGGGGGCCGATCCGCGTGAGATCAGCAGCGCGGCGGACCTGATCGTCATCTGGGGCACCAATGCGGTGGCGACGCAGGTGAATGTGATGACCCACGCCATCCGCGCCCGCAAGGAGCGCGGCGCCAAGATCGCGGTGGTGGATGTCTATCGCACCCCCACCATGGAGCAGGCGGACATTCCCCTCTTGATCCGCCCCGGCACCGATGGCGCGCTGGCCTGCGCGGTGATGCACGTGCTGTTCCGCGACAACCGGGCCGACCGCGCCTATCTCGCCCGCTATGCCAATGATGCGCAGGCGCTGGAAGCCCATCTTGCCACCCGCACCCCCGCCTGGGCGGCGGCGCTCACCGGCTTGAGCGTCGAGGAGATCGAGGCGTTCGCGGCGCTGGTGGGCTTAACGCCGAAAAGCTATTTCCGCCTGGGCTATGGCATGTCGCGCAGCCGCAACGGCGCGGTGAACATGCATGCCGCCTCCTGCATTCCCGTGGTTTCGGGCGCCTGGCAGCACGAGGGCGGCGGCGCGTTCCATTCCAATTCCGGCATCTACGGGCTGAGGAAGACCATGATCGAGGGGCTGGACGTGCGCGACCCCGCCACCCGCGAACTCGATCAATCCCGCATCGGCGCCATCCTCACCGGCGACCGCGCCGCTTTGTTCGATGGCCCGCAGGTGCACGCGCTGCTGATCCAGAGCACCAATCCCATGAGCATCGCGCCGGACCAGGAGGCGGTGAAGCGCGGGTTTGCGCGCGAGGATCTGTTCGTGGCGGTGCACGAGCATTTCCTCACCGAGACCGCGCGGCAGGCGGACATTGTCTTCCCCGCCACCATGTTCACCGAGCATGACGATCTCTATCTCAGCGGCGGGCACCAGCACATTTTGATGGGGCCGAAGCTGGTGGAGCCGCCGGGCGAATGCCGCTCCAACCACGCCTTGGTGTGCGCGCTCGCCGCGCGGGTCGGCGCGCATCATCCCGGCTTCGAGATGAGCGACCGCGCCTTGGTGGATTGGACCTTGCGGGCCTCCGAGCGCGGCACGCTGGAGGAGCTTGAGGCCGCGCGCTTCAAAGATGTCCAGCCGGATTTCGAAACCGCCCATTTTCTCAACGGCTTCGGCCATCGCGACGGGCGCTTCCGCCTGAAGCCGCGCTGGGGCAAGGTGCCGTTCCCCGCGCCGGAAAAATTCGGCGTCGACGAGATGCCGGAATTTCCCGATCATTGGGCGGTGATCGAGGAGGCGACGGCCGAGCACCCGTTCCGCCTCGTGACCGCGCCGGCGCGCAATTTCCTCAATTCCACCTTCAACCAGACCGCGACCTCGGCGAAGAAGGAGGGCGGGCCGACCCTGCTCATCCACCCCGCCGACGCCGCCCCGCTCGGCATTTCCACCGGGGATCTGGTGGAGGTTTCCAACCCGCGCGGCCGCGTGACCCTGACCGCCCGCCTGTTCGACGGCGTGCGGCGCGGCGTGGTGGTGGCCGAGCAGATCCACCCCAACGGTGCCCATACGGGCGGCCGCGGCATCAACACCCTCACCGGCGCCGACCCCGTGGCCCCGGTGGGCGGGGCGGCGTTTCACGATAACAGGGTGGGGGTGGTGAAGGTGTGAGGGGGGAGAGCATGTCAATGGCCGACAATGGCTTGCTGCCCGTACCGGACATTGATGGCCGCCGCCCTGTTTTGCGGACATCGGCCGCCATCCCAAAATCTGAAACAGAAATAAGAGCAGTGCTTCGCGTGGCGGCGGTTCGACGCTCGACCTCCTTCAGCCGAGTAGTTCTTGAAGAGAACCACTGAGCAGAACCCAGGTGTCAATTTGTAGCGGTGCAGGCGAGCGGGATCCAAATCGGAGGCGAAAGTGACGGCGAAACAGAAGAGGAAAGCTAAGCGCGCACCGCCAGTATCCGTTGCCGATGCCATGTCTCGGCTCCCTCTCATGCTGAAGGCCCTAGAAAACCAGACTCGAGACGCAATCTGGGCAAAGGCGACGCTTGAGGCCGGAAATGATATCGTGATGGCCGACTATCGGGGACGAACTTTCGATGGTGCCAATTGCTACAATGTGCTTCGCAACAGCACGCAAACCGCGCTAATCTTGTCGCTCTGCAAGCTGTTTGAGAGACCGCGCGGCCGCCAGGGTCAGTCGGCAGTGACGGCCTTCAACCGAAGTGATTTGGCGTCAATCCCGGTATTCATCCACTTCCTTAAGCAAAAACGCTGCCGTTCCAAACTGGTTGAAATAGCCAGAAAAGGCTGGGACAAAAAATCTCGTTTCGTGTCGAAGACGTGGGAAAGAGATTGCTTGGCGGCCCTGCACCGTTGCGACGACACAGCACGCCGTCTGAAATTGCCTCCTGGTCGGCGTGCAGTTGCAACTTTGGCAGCTTTCCGGGACAACCACGTCGCGCACCTTTACGCCGAACCGCGACCCTGGAACGCTAATCGCTACAATGAGCTATTTTTCCTGCTCGATATTGCGTCGGATCTTGTCTCACACGCATGCGTTGCGTTTCAGGGATGTAACCTCGATTTCAAAGAAAGGGAGCAGATCTGTATGGATGAGGCGCGCGCCTTTTGGAAGCCGGCACTGGCTGCTGCGACTACGGCCGACCCACAGGCGATCTAAGGCGTCGACATTGCGGAAGCGGGTCTAACGGTTGAACGAGAACGTGCCCGCCAACCCTCGGAGCGCATCGAACGTGTTCAGGTACGGCACGCGGAAGTGATTGCACACATTCGGGATCGGGACGCGTTTCTTCGCGAGCGGCGCCGCGACTTCATGTGTCACCAAGGTCGCTCCGATGACTTGTGCCTTTGCAATCAGCCAGGGATCCGCGCCGCTCAGAAAGTTGGCCTTAGCAGCGTCCGTATATATCCCCCTAGCAACGTGCGCGGCGATGGCGGCGAACGCCGCCTGAGTGTCCCCGTCGTCGACCTTTAAAAACCAGGGATGATCGCGACGCGCTATCGTCCAATCAGCGAGCTCGTCGCCGCCGTTGCAGAGTTCGTCCCGCACCATGACGATGCTGCCAGCATCGGCTTGGACAACATGATCCATCCAGTCCCAGAACCCAGGGCATATGTCGAATGCGTAATATCTATTCTTCGCCTCGATGAAGACGTTCGTATCGAAAAGAAACATCATAGGGCCGCAGCCCTCTTGAAG
Source organism: Roseixanthobacter psychrophilus (assembly GCF_043195195.1). Taxonomy (NCBI): domain Bacteria; kingdom Pseudomonadati; phylum Pseudomonadota; class Alphaproteobacteria; order Hyphomicrobiales; family Xanthobacteraceae; genus Roseixanthobacter; species Roseixanthobacter psychrophilus. The sequence continues at coordinate 127,246 of NZ_JBAFWT010000004.1, read as the reverse complement.
ACCGCCGGAATGGAGGCCGGCTTAACGTTAAGCAGGGCTGCTGCCTCTCGAAACAGCGTTCGCCCCGCAACAGCGCGAGATGCGACCTCGTAAGTGAACCGCCTACCATTGCGAATAGGGAGGCTTAGATAGAAATTACCACCGTTGCTATCATCGCTTTGGTGTTCCCAGTCTGCTTCTTGTTCGCGATAAAAGCGGCTATAGACAGGCTCTTGGATCTTGCCGAGGTCGAATGCGCGCCGCGCAATGACGACCTTGCTGACTTTGAAGTACCGCGCCAATCGATCGTAGTTCGTAGCCGGCTGTTGCTGCGGAGACCACTGTTCTGCAAATTGTTCTGCCGGCACCAAAAACTCCGCCGCAACTTTGTTGCAGAATACTTCGGTTTGGCGGTTCGTGCCGTAATCTGGGCGTCCGATCTGCACGTTGGAAATACCGCTGGATCCGATCCAGATGTGCGCGAGTTCATGCACCAACGTAAAAATCTGGGCGGCCTGGGCGTCGCGACCGTTGATGAAGACAAGCGGTGCAATTGGATGACTGATAGCAAAGCCGCGAAATTGGCCCACGTTGAGCGCGCGGTGGGTATTGCTGCCCACGATGCCGCTTCGCATCACCCAGGTGCCAGCATCTTCGGCACGCCGCATCAAGACGCGAAGATAGGCTTCCCAGTTGGAAGCGACGCGCGCTTCCCCCGCCACCCCGAGCGTGCTCCGCATATCGGTAGCGACGTCCACTGGATTAGATCGAACACTGAACCGGCCCACGAATGGAAGTCGCTCGTGCCCCTGTTCCTCGAGCACCTCAACAAACCAGTCATGCTTGAACATGACATCGCGGAGGAGATCGCGAGTGTTCAGATCAAGCTGCCCCGCTGGCGCGCTCCCTACCGTACGGAGATCGGGCAGCGGCAACGCCTCTTGGGGTGGTGCCGGCAAAAAAAGGAACCCGAACGGCACATGCACGAGATTGGCGACAGTCTGTGCTTGACGGAATGTCGGCTGATCCTCTCCAGTCTCCCAGGCAATTACGCGCTCGACGTCCTGCTTCATGCGGCCGGCCACTTCCTCAACAGGAAGCGCTGCGCGCTCGCGCGCCCAGCGCAATACGTCTCCGTTGATTAGAGCCTTTGCCATGACGATCCCCACGCCGCTCTAGATCATATTCCCAACGATTAAGGAATCCATCATTAACAAGATCGGTCGCAGCCGGACGAAATTGAGCGGAGCGGATGGCATCGCAGGCCGATTTTGTCACATCTGTGCCATCGCCCAAATTCCTCCCGCGTCGCGGCCCGCCTCTTGCCCTTCCCCAAACGGTAGTTGCCCCCCCTCACTCCGGATAGATCTCCCCACCCTCCGGCGTCGGCCGGTGGAAGAGGATGAAGGCCAGGGGGTCGCCGGGTTCGGCCAAGGCGTCGCTGCGCTGGCCCGTGACCGCGCCGGCCACCGGGCTGGTATAGTCCGCCACCACTGCGCCGAAGCTGTCGCGCTGCACCGCCATCTTCTGCCCGGCCGCCACCTTGTCGTTCAGCTTCACCAGATGCTCCACCAGCCCGCCCCGGCTTGCCAGGATCGGCAGCGCGCTGTTGCCGACGAACACGCCCACGTCCTTGCCGGTGCGCCCCATGGGCCCCGGCAGAATGCCGTGGTGCTTCAGCACGTTCAGCGTGCCTTCCACGAACAGCGCGACCATCTCAAGGTTCAGCACCCGCGCGGCGCCGATCTCCGGCGTGAAGGCGGGGATGCCCACATCGATGAAGGCATTGTGCAGCACGCCGGGATACACGTGATTGTCGAAGATCTGGCCCACCGGGTAGAGCTCCGCCATCGCCTTGATATCAGGCACATCCATGCCGGCGATGTTGAAGGCGGTGACGTCGAACCCGGTGGTGCCGGTGTGGAAGTCGATGGCGGCATCGGCGTTCGGCCGCAGCAGGCGGTTGAACAGCAGGCCGGCATGCCGGCTGGGCGCGCTGGCGCCGGCCTCGTTTCCCGGCCATTCCCGGTTCATGTCGATCAGATCCGCGCCCCGGCCCCCGTTGGGCCAGCGCCGCTGCATCCCCTCCAGCGCGGCGCGGGACACGTCGGTCACCGCCATCACCGTGCCCGACATCCCCGCCGGATCGAGCTGGTTCATCACGCTCTGCACGGTGTGGACGGAACTCATCTCGTCGCCGTGCACGCCGCTGACCAAGACGACACGCTTGCCCGGCTTTGCCCCCTTGGCGACGGTAACGGACACATACCAATACTGCCCGGTGGGCATCTGGACACCCTGGAAATACAGCAGGTGCTTGCGCCCCGGCTCCAGGTCGGCGACGTCGAGCGCGCTGACCACTTTCTTCCCCTGGATGGTATCGCCGGTATAGACCGTCCCCGCCCGCCCGCCCGGCGCCGCCCCGGCGGGGGAGGCCGCCGGTGCCTGCGGGTTCGGGGCCTGAGCGTTCGCGGTTTGGGCGTTCGCGGATCCCGCCTCGGCCATCACGGCGGCCGAGGCGCCGAGGGTGGCAAGCGATGCCATCATGAAGTCGCGGCGCGCGAGGCCGTCTCCTGGCGTGCTGGGCATGGGGGGCTCCCGACCGTTCGAAGCGAGGTTTCCGCCACCATCATACACGCCGATCGCGGCCGCTCCGTTCACGCCTCGGACAGCTCCGGCAAAAGTGCGTGGCGGTTTTGGGGTCGGCGCTGAACTTCGTCGGAACTTGCGGAGACGTTCGCGGAACATGCGGCGTAGCACACGACTTCCGCGCCGTTCTTCTTCGCCAAACCAATGTTTCACAGGAAACATTTTTTCCCGCGCGGGCGGTTTTGCGGGGATCTAGAGCTTGTTCGCCCAGATCGCCGCCAGCGCCACCACCAGCGCCGCCAGAAGGATCAGCAAGGCATAAAACAGCCCGAAGACCATCAACGCCAGCGCCCCCAGGGCCACCCCTAAGATGAACGAAAGCCAGGACACGCCATACATGGCGCATTCCAAGACGCTGATCCGCCCCTTCGCCACCGCGACGATGGATTGGCCGAAGCTGAACAAGGCCCCGGTCACGAAACTCTTGCCCACATCTGCCCCCGCCACCACCTGGTGCACGCTGTTCTGCATGCCCATGGCGATCGCGATCAGGAACAGCGGCGGCCGCAGGCTCCCCACCGCCACCAGGCCGAGCGCCCCGGAAATCAAAAGGATTTCAACGGCCAGAACCGCGAGGAGATGGTTGCGCACCCCGGATTCGATCACGAAGGTGCCCGCCATGGCGCCGATCACGAAGGCGCAGATAACCATCCCCGTGCCCAGCAGCAGATGCGTGTCCAAGGCGGCGAGCGCGGTGCCGAAGCGGGTGGAATTGCCCGACATGAAGGAGAGATAGAGCCCGCCCGCTTGGGCATAGCCGATGGCGTCGACAAAGCCCGCCGAGGCGGTCATGAGCGTCGCCAGCACCAGCGGGTGGCGCGAGAGCGCGCCCGGCATCGCGGGCGAGGGCGGGCGAGAGGGAGAGGATGTCATGCGGCCTGTCCGTTCCTGGCCCCCGCCAGCCCGCTTTCACACCCGCGGCGCCACCAGCACGTCGAGGGGGGTGCGCGCGCCGGAGATGATGGCCCGCTCGTCCTTCACCTGGATCCGCCCGCCCGCCAAAAGCGCCAGCCCGCGCGGATAGATGATGTGCTCCTGCGCCAGCACCCGCTCGGCCAGGGTCTCCGGCGTATCGTCCGGCCGCACCGGCACCACGGCCTGGAGCACGATCGGCCCGTCGTCCATCTCCGGGCGCACCAGATGCACGGTGCAGCCGTGGAAGCGAACCCCGGTCTCCAGCGCCCGGGCATGGGTATCGAGGCCCTTGAAGCTTGGCAGCAGCGAGGGGTGCACGTTGATCATGCGGTCACGCCAGCGCTCCACCAGCCAGGGGGTGAGCAGGCGCATGAAACCGGCCAGGCAAATGATTTCAATGCCCTCGATGCGCAGATGCGCGTCGAGGGCGGCATCGAACGCGATCCGGTCGGAAAAGTCGCGATGGCTCAGCACCATGGTGCGGATGCCCGCCTCCTCGGCGAACTGCAAGCCCGGCGCATCGGCGCGATTGGAAACCACGAGGGCGATCTCGGCCGGAAAATCCGCGGCCTCGGCCGCCTTCACCAGCGCGGCCATGTTGGAGCCGCGGCCGGAAATCAGAATGGCGACACGCTTCTTCAGCATCAGGCCGCAAGCTCCAGGGCGCCATCATAAACCACACGGGCAGCCCCTTCGCCCGGCTCGATCACGCCCAGGCGCACCACGCTCTCGCCGGCATCGGCGAACGCATCGGCCACCCGCTCGGCCTCGGCGGCGGCAACCACCACCGCCATGCCGACCCCACAATTGAACGCCCGCAACATCTCGTCTGGCGCCACGCCACCCGCCTGCGCGAGCCAGCGGAACACCGGGGGAACGATGAGGTTCGACAGATCGATGCGCGCCAGCGTGCCCTTGGGCAGCACGCGCGGCAGGTTCTCGGTGATGCCGCCGCCGGTGATATGGGCCAAGGCCTTCACCGCCCCGGTCTGGCGCACCACGCCCAAAACACTGCGCACATAAAGGCGGGTGGGCTCCAGCAAGGCGACGCCGAGCCGCGTGCCGGGGGCGAACGGGGCATCGCTGTCCCAGGCGAGGCCGGCCCGCTCGACGATCCGCCGCACCAGGGAATAGCCATTGGAATGCACGCCCGAGGAGGCAAGGCCAAGGATCACATCGCTCGGCCCCACATCGCCTCGCGGCAGCACGCCCGCACGCTCGACCGCGCCCACGGAGAAGCCGGCAAGGTCATAATCGCCATCCGCATACATGCCCGGCATCTCGGCGGTCTCGCCGCCGATGAGGGCGCATCCGGCATCCTTGCAGGCCCGCGCGACGCCGGCGACGATCTGCGCGCCGACCTCGGGCGCGAGGTGGCCGGTCGCGAAATAATCCAGGAAAAACAGCGGCTCGGCGCCCTGCACCACCAGATCGTTCACGCACATCGCGACAAGGTCGATGCCGATGGTGTCGTGCTTGCCGGTCTCAATGGCGATCTTCAGCTTGGTGCCCACGCCGTCGGTGGTCGCGACCAGCAGGGGATCGACGAAACCGGCGCGCTTGAGGTCGAACAGCCCGCCAAACCCACCGATGTCGGCATCGGCACCCGGCCGGGCGGTCGCCTTGACCAGCGGCTTGATGAGATCGACGAGCCGGTTCCCGGCATCGATGTCGACCCCGGCGTCGCGATAATTGAGACCGTCCTGAGCCATTCTATCCTCACGCTTTCTGCGGGCTTAGCCGCGAACCGCGCGGGTGGCAAGGCATGGCGCGCCGCCGCAGGCGCATGGCAGGTGGACAGAAGGAAGAAGCCGGCCCGCGCCCGCCGAACGGGAGGCGCGTACGGTAGCGCGGTCTGCCCGTCGCCACCTGCGCTCACATCGGCAGCAGCACGGGGCGCGGCGCGGCGCGCGGGCGGCAGGATTCCACGAGCTGGGCAAAGGCTTCAACATCCGTGGAGAAGGGCAAGGTCTTGCGCCAGACAAGGCCGATGGTGCGCTTGGGCTCGGGCGCGGGAAAGCGCATCAGGCGGACCCGGGGAATGGCCCCGCCCTCCGATTCCACGAACATCTCCGGCAGCAAGGTGATGCCCTGCCCGTTCGCCACCAATTGCACCAGGGTGGACAGGCTGGTGGCGCCGAACCGGCGCAGCCGCTTCTGGTCCATGGCGCCGCACACCTGCAGCGCCTGATCGCGGAAGCAATGACCGTCCTCCAGCAGCAGCAGATCCTCCGGCGCCAATTGATCGGGCGAGGCGAACGGGGGGCCATTGCCGCCCGGCTCGGGAATCGCCAGCAGGAAAGGATCGTCGAACAGCGCCAAGGTGGCGAGAGCGGGATGCTCCACCGGCAGGCTGAGGATCAGCAGATCGAGGCTGCCATTGGCCAGTTCCGCGATGAGCTGCTCGGTCTGGGTCTCGCGCAAGGCGAGTTCAAGGCCGGGATGCTGCAGCCCCACCTCGGGCAGCAGGCGCGGCAGCAGATAGGGCGCGACCGACGGGATCACCCCGAGCCGCAGGCGGCCTTCCAGCAGCCGACCCCGCGCCCGGATCGCCCGTTCGAGATCGGCGATGGAGGCCAGCACCGCACAGGCGCGCAGCGCCGCCTCCTCCCCCGCCGCCGTGAGGCTCACCCCGTTGCGGCCGCGCTCCACCAGCTCCACGCCGAGAAAGGTCTCCATCTCCTTCACCTGCATGGATAATGCGGGCTGGGTGACGGCGCATTCCTCGGAGGCGCGGCCGAAATGACGGTGGCGGGAGAGGGCCTCAAAATAGCGGAGCTGTCGAATGGAGAGCATGTCGATCAGATAATCTTATCTTGGAACCGATGCAAACTGATTTGTCCTGATCACCAGAAGGGGCCATGGTGCGCGCAGCCGAGGGCTGCCTCCCGATGGGCAGCGCAAACGAGAGTAGATCCATGACCAAGCCGACACTGACGACGACGGCCGGCGCACCCATCGCCGACAACCAGAATTCGATCACCGCCGGCTCGCGCGGCCCGGTCCTGCTGCAGGATTACCAGCTCATCGAGAAGTTGGCCCACCAGAATCGTGAGCGCATCCCCGAGCGTGTGGTGCATGCCAAGGGCTGGGGCGCGTTCGGCACCCTCACCATCACCGGCGACATCACCAAATACACCAAGGCCAAGGTGTTCCAGCCCGGCAAGAAGACCGAGATGCTGGCCCGCTTCTCCACCGTGGCCGGCGAGCAGGGCGCGGCGGACGCGGAACGCGACGTGCGCGGCTTCGCCCTGAAATTCTACACCGAGGAAGGCAATTGGGATCTGGTCGGCAACAACACGCCGGTGTTTTTCGTCCGCGATCCCTATAAGTTCCCGGACTTCATCCATACCCAGAAGCGCCATCCCAAGACCAATTTGCGCTCCCCCACCGCGATGTGGGACTTCTGGTCGCTTTCGCCCGAAAGCCTCCACCAGGTGACCATCCTGTTCTCGGATCGCGGCCTGCCCACCGACGTGCGGCACATGAACGGCTACGGCTCGCACACCTATTCCTTCATCAATGCCGCCAATGAGCGGTTCTGGGTGAAGTTCCATTTCAAGACCGTGCAGGGCCACAAGCACTGGACCAATGGCGAGGCCACGCAGATCGTCGGGCGCACCCGCGAATCCACCCAGGAAGACCTGTTCGGCTCCATCGAGAAGGGCGACTTCCCGAAGTGGAAGGTGCAGGTCCAGATCATGCCGGAGCTGGATGCGGAGAACACCTCCTACAATCCCTTCGATCTCACCAAGGTGTGGCCGCACGGCGAATATCCGCCGATCGACGTCGGCATTTTGGAGCTGAACCGCAACCCGGAAAACTATTTCGCGGAAATCGAGCAGGCGGCCTTCTCGCCCTCGAACATCATTCCCGGCATCGGCTTTTCGCCCGACAAGATGTTGCAGGGCCGCATCTTCTCTTATGCGGATGCGCACCGGTACCGCCTCGGCACCCATTACGAGCACCTGCCCGTGAACGCCGCCCGCTGCCCGGTGCACCATTATCACAAGGATGGAGCCATGCGCTTCTTCCCACAGATGACCGGCAATACGGACGCCTATTACGAGCCCAACTCGTTCAACGGCGCGGCGGAAAACCCGGCTTTTGTCGAGCCGCCGCTGAAGATTTCCGGCGATGCCGAGCGCTACAGCCACCGCGTGGGCAATGACGATTATGCCCAGCCCCGCGCCCTGTTCGAACTGTTCGACGCCGGCCAGCGCCAGCGCCTGTTCACGAATCTCGCCGAAGCCATGTGGGGCATCCCGCAGGAGATCGCCGACCGGCAGATCGGCCATTTCGAGAAGGTCCATCCCGAATATGGTGCGGGCGTACGCGAGGCGCTTGCCCATATGACCCGGGCCAAGGCGGCCGAGACCGCGCAGCAGCAGAAGATGCCTCAGGGCACCCAAGCCGCCGAGTGAGCGCGCATCGCAATTGACCGAAGAAGGCGCGGCATGAACCGCGCCTTCTTTTACCTGCCGGTAGCGTACGTTTTTACCACAATTTACATGTCTCAGATCGCGCGCGGCCCTCCATGGCGCTAGAAGCTGCCCAAATGGAGAGGTCATATGTACAAGCGCGTGCTTTTCAATGCGGCCCTTGCTTTTGCTGCGGTTGCCCCGGTTGCCAATGGGCTGGCACTTGCTCAGGCCTCCTCGCCGACACCGCAGAAGCCGGGTACCCCTCAGCCGGCGCAACCGGCCTAGCCGCTGACCTATAATGTGGGCGCCTCGCGGGTTCAGCTTTACCAGCCTCGGGCTCAGACGTGGAACGGCACGCGGCTCACTGGCCGCGCCGCTCTTGCGTTAGGTAAAGCGAACAGCACGCCCCATTACGGCTTCGCCTATTTTTCCGCATGGGCGGAAAAAGGCGATGATTCAGGGTCCGTTCGCTTGTCCAATATCCGGATTGAGCGGGTGGAAATCCCGGTGGCGCCGAGCGACAATTCGGCTACGCAACGCGCGTTGGCGCGCCATGTTTCGGACCGCGTCATCACTCTGCCGCTCTCCCTGGTGCAGGCGAGCATCAGCGCAACGGCGCAGCCGCCGGCCAGCACGGGGATTCAGAACCCGGTTCCGCGCATCGTTTTCACAGATCGCCTGACCGTGCTGGTCCCCATTGATGGCGCCCCGGTCTGGCAGCCGGTGGAGGGCGCGCCGGGATTTCAGCGCGCCACAAATACCCAAGCGATGCTGCTGCAAGATATCGTCCAAGCCTATCACCTCCAGGCCGGAGGCTCCTGGTTCGAAGCCTCGGACCTCAACGACCCCTGGATCCCAACCCGGGAGGTACCGGCCGATGTGTTGTCCGCTGCCAAGATCGCGAATGCGGCCCAACAGGCAGATCCGCTGCTGCCGCAAGACGGCAAGCCGATCTCCCCGCCGCCCGCCATTCTGGTATCCACCGTTCCGACCGAACTGATCCAGACCGATGGCCCCGCCCAAGGGTGACGATAAGGGAAAGCTTCCCGAAGGCCCCGGCCCGCAGACCGATGGCGGCAAGGGCGAGGATCGCGAGAAAGCCGATAGCCACGCCAAGACGGATGATGCCAAAGCCTCAGGCGAGCCGGCGCGCTCGGAAGGGACGGCTCGGTCCGATGAAGCCGGCGCGGACCATGATCGTCGTGACAACGACGGTCGGGATTTCACCGATGACGATCGTGGCAGAAGGGAAGCGGATCACGAACATCGCGATGGCGACGCCAAGGACCATGCTGATCGGGAACACCACGACGAGGGACGCCACGACCGGGAGCACCGTCAGCGCGAGGGGCATCATGGGCATGGCCACCATCGTCGGTGAGACACTCGATAAAGCGAAGGTCGATTGGTCAAATTCAGCTGCGGGCGTGGAGCGATCCACGCCCGCAGTGTTCGTACGCGGCCCCGATTTCAGTCTTCCAGCACGCGAAACCGGAACAGCAATCCCGCCAGCACCGCGCCGATGGGCGGCACGATGATGAACAGCCAGAGCTGGGCCAGCGCCTTGCCGCCGACGAACAGGGCCGGGCCGATGCTCCGGGCCGGATTGACCGAAACCCCCGTGACCGGAATGAATACGATGTGGATCATCACCAGCGACAGACCGATGGCGAGGCCAGCCGCCTGGGTGATGCCCGCCTTGGAAGTGGATCCGAGGATCACCACCAGGAAGATGAAGGTTCCCACCAGTTCCGCCACCACGGCGGCGGCGAGCCCGTAGCCGCCCACGTAGCCCTCGCCCCAGCCGTTCTGGCCGAGCCCTTCGGTGGCGACGTCGAAGCCGGTGAGCCGGCCCGAGGCGATCACATAAAGGATGCCGGCGCCGAGAATGCCGCCGATGATCTGGGCGATGATGTATTTCGGCACCTCGGCCGTGGGCAGGCGCCCGGCCGCCCATACGCCCACGGTGACGGCCGGATTGATGTGGCAGCCGGAAACGTGGCCTATGCCATAGGCCATGGATGTCACCGCGAGGCCGAACGCGAAGGCGATCGGGAAGATTCCCAGATGGCCGCCCCCTACGCCCGTGAGGACCGCAGCGCCACAGCCGAAAAGCACGAGTGTTGCCGTGCCGAGACATTCCGCGACATATTTCTTCACGTCGTCTTCTCCCTGCCCTGGATGCTGCATGCATCCTCCTCCGCCGACACTTGAGGCGCGGCGCCCCTAAATAGCGGTCCCTTTTTGCGCGACCGTCAAGCTTACGTGGAAACCCAGCGGTGGCTGACGAAGCGGATCGGAGATGCTAGGTCTTCGCCGTATGGGGCGGCAACGATGCAAGGGGAAACGCCAATGTTGAGAGTCCGGCTTAAGGGCAGTGGCGCGATCACCGCGCTGACCATCGCATCCATGCTCACGGCACCATTCGCTTACGCTCAGCAGCCGCCCGCCCCGCAGCAAACCCAGGCACCCGGCGCCAGCCTCACATGGCCTCGCGATTTCGACGTGGGCAATAGCCGCCTCGAACTCTACCAGCCGCAGATCAACAGTTGGGACGGCAATAAGATCGGCGGCCGGGCGGCCGTGGCCATCGGCCCGAAGGACGGAGCGCCCACCTACGGTTTCGCTGATTTCATCGCCACCACCAGCGTGGATAAGGCGGCGGGACTGGTTCACCTCGCCGATATCAAGATCGTCAAGGTGGAAGTGCCGACTGCGCCCGACCAGGCGGCGTCCATCAATGAGGCGCTTACCAAGCGCCTGCCGCCGGACGGCATCACCGTGGCGCTGGATCGCTTGCAGGCGAGCTATGCCGTCAACCAGAAGATCCAGGCGCTGAAGACCCAGCCAGTGGAGAATACCCCGCCGCGCATCGTCTTCACCGACACCTTGACCGTGCTTGTGCTGATCTCCGGCGACCCGGACCTCAAGCCGATCGCCGGCGTGACCGGTTTCCAGCGGGTCATCAATACCCGACCGCTGCTGTTGCGCGACCAGAAGGGCGTTTATCATCTCCAGGCGGCCGGCACCTGGTATGAGACCAGCAGCCTAGACAGCACCTGGGTGGTGACGCCCCAGCCTTCCAGCGCGCTGGTCAACGCCGGCAAGGTGGCGTCCCAGCAGAACGCCCCGGACCCGCTGCTGGCGCAGGATGGCAAGCCGATCGTGCCGCCGCCGGCCGTCTATGTCGCCGCGACACCGACGGAGCTGATTCAGACCAACGGCCAGCCGCAGATGCTTCCGGTGGCGGGCACCACCCTTCTGTCCATGAGCAATGCCGACCATGCGGTGTTCATGGATCCCAGCAACAATGCCTTCTATGTGCTGATTTCGGGCCGCTGGTTCCGCGCCGCCGACCTGCGCGGCCCGTGGGCCTTCGTAGCCTCGGATGCCTTGCCGGCGGACTTTGCGAAGATCTCGGAGCACGATCCGAAGGCCAATGTCCTGGTGTCGGTCGCGGGAACGCCGCAGGCCAAGGAAGCGGCGATCGCCGCCACCATTCCGCAGACCGCCACGGTGAAACGCTCGACCGCCGGCAGCGTGACCTATCAGGGCGCGCCGCAATTCATTGACGTCACCGGCACCGCCCTCAAATACGCGGTCAACACGCCGCTGCCCGTGATCCAGGTGAGCAGCAACCGCTATTACATGGTCTCGCAGGGCGTGTGGTTTGTCTCCGCCTCGCCGACCGGCCCCTGGCGGGTCGCGGATGTGGTCCCTGATGTGATCTATACGATCCCGGTGTCATCGCCGGTCCACTACGTCACCTATGTCAGGATCTATTCGGTTCAGCCCGAGACGGTCGTGGTGGGCTATACGCCCGGATACATGGGCGTGATGGTCGCTCCCGGCGGTACGGTGGTCTATGGCACGGGCTATTATTGCACCGGCTATGCCGGTGCGACCTGGTGGTACGGCTGCCCGGCGACCTATGGCTATGGCGCCGGCTTCGCGCTCGGAGCGACCGTTGGCTTCGGCTTCGGCTTCGCCGCCGGCTGGGCCTGGGGCGCCGCGGTCAATCCCTATTGGGGTCCGTATTGGGGTGCTGGCCCCTGGGGCGGCCATTGGGGCTATACCAACCTCAACTACGCCAACATGTATGGCCGCTGGGGTGGCGATGCGGTGGTCGCCCATTCCTGGGGCGTGACGGCAAACGGCACCGCCTGGTCGTCGCGCGCCTGGTCCGGCACGACGGCGCGGGGCACCGACTTCGCCGGCCGCTCGGCGGCTGCGTTCAATCCCTATACCGGCAATTACGGCGCCGCCCGCGACAACAGCCGCTACAACCCCGCCACCGGGGCCCGCGGCCAGTCCAGCGCGTCCGTCACTGGCAATGCCTATACCGGGAACAAGGAAGCGACGCGCGAATCCACCGGCGTCAATCCCACCGCCGGAACCGCTCACGCCACCTCGACCTCCGTGAGCCGCGAGGACGGGCACGTCGACGTGGACAGCAAGGGCGTCGCCACCAACCAGCGCACGGGCAACACGGTGGGCTGGAACAACGGCAACGTCTATGCGGACCATGACGGCAACGTCTACCAGCACTCGGACACCGGCTGGAACAAGGCGACCACCTCCGGCTGGCAATCGGTGGACCACAATGCCGCCCTGGCCAATCTCGACCAGGAGCGTCAGGCGCGCCAATGGAGCGACCAGCGCATCGATTCCGGCGCTGACCGCTTCGGCGGCGGCGACCGTTTTGGAGGCGGCTTCGGCGGCGGCGCGCGCTTCGGCGGTGGTGGCTTCCGCCGCTGAGCGGGAGACCTGCCGGCCGTTTGAACCTGAATCGGGCGCCCATCGTGGCGCCCGTTTTCATCAGCGGCCTCAACGGCCCCGCCCCTCAGGCCGCATCGGTGCGGGAAGCCGGGCGCTCAAGCCGGCAGGCTGCGGCTATCGTGCGGCTGGTGCGCAATGGGAGTGCTGCCCGTGGTTTCCCTTCGGTCCTATACCGCTCTCGCCGGCTATAACGCCTGGGCCAATCTTAGACTTTATGATGCCGCCGCGCGCCTCGACGATGGGGCGTATCGCGCGGGGCGCGGGGCCTTCTTCGGCTCGGTCCACGGCACGCTCAACCATCTGCTGGTGACCGACCGCATCTGGATGGATCGCTTCACGCTGAGCGGCGCGCCGCAGCCAGCGCTGGATACCATCCTGTTTTCCACGCTCGCGGATCTGCGGACGGCCCGGGTCGAGGAAGACGCGCGCATCGCCACCTATGTCGCAGGACTGACCCCGGCGGCGCTGGAGGCGGACATCAGCTACGCCAACAGTTCCGGGCGGAGGTTTGCCCAGACGCTGACCAGCGCGCTCGATCATCTCTTCAACCACCAGACCCATCACCGTGGGCAGGTACACTGCCTGCTGACGATGATCGGCGGGCGCGAGGCCGCGCCTTCGCTGGATCTCATCGCCTATCAGCGCGAGCTGCCGGCGGACTGAAAGCTCAGGCCGCTTCCCGCCAGGGCTCGACGCGGGGCGGCTGAAGGGCGGAAAAGATGGCTGGCGGCGCGGCTTCCTCGGGCGTGGCGCAAAGGCCGCGCGCCTTGAGCCACGCGCCGAAGCGCGGGTCCGCCGTCAGCACCGCGAACGGTATCGCGAGCCAGCAGCCGGCGATCAACGGCGTGGTCCAGATCAGCAGGACCGGCGCGGACAGTGCCAGAAGCGCCGCCACCAGCCCCCCAAACGCCGTGGGAAACCACAGCGCCCGCGCCGCGATCGGCCATGGCAGGGAATGGGCATCGCGCGCCTGCCCGTTCCATGCGCTGCGGACGTGGCCGAAGCCGAGGAACGCGAGGAACCGGGTGGTCGAGAGCGCCATGATGGGCGCCAGCAGCAACGAGAACATGATCTCGGCCGCCGCCGAAACCGCAAACCGCAGACCGCCGCCATAGCGGCCCATCCCGCCTGGGGTCAGGATGGTGTCCAACAGTCCCGCGAGCTTGGGGGACAAGGACAGAAACAGAAGGCCAAGATAGAGCCCGGCGGCTCCAGCACCCGTGCCCGGAGCGGAACCGATCGCGGCGAAGGGAAGCAGCAGCAGGGCCAAGGGCACCGCCGGCATCGCCGCGAACATCAAAATCGCCCAGACGAGCTGAAACCTATTCATCGGCAGCAGGCCCGGCAGCTTGAGCAGACGGAGGTATTGCATATTGCCGAGGCACCAGCGCAGGTCGCGGGCCATGAAGTCCGGCAAGGTGGGCGGGTTCTCCTCGAAACTCTCGCCCTCCACCGGAACCACCCGCACCTCGTAGCCGGCGCGACGCATCAGCACCGCCTCCACCTGGTCGTGGGAGAGGATTGGCCCCCCGAGCGGCGGTTCCCCCGGCACCAGCGGCAACTCGCAATGGGCGGTGAATGGCTGCACCCGGATCAGCGCATTATGGCCCCAGAACGGCCCGCAATCACCCGCCCACCACGTGGCGCCGAGCGTATAGCACCGCATGCCGTGCCGCATGCCAAACTGGAACAGCCGGGCAAAGCCGCTGGCGCTTGGCAGGCCCACCACAAGGCTCTGCAGGATGCCGATGCGCGGGTTCGCTTGCAGGATGCGCACCAGGTCCAGCACTGCGGGCGCGCCCATGAGGCTGTCGGCATCGAGCGGGAGAATGAAATCATAGTCGCTGCCCCAGGTGAGGCAGAAGTCGCGCACATTGCCCGCCTTGAAGCCAGTGTTCACCGGCCGGCGGCGATAGACGATCTGCCCCCACGCATCCTTCGCGCGCCAAGCCGCGACCGCCTCCTCCTCCACCCGCGCCACATCCTCCCGGTTGGTGTCGCTGAGCAGGAAATAGCCGAACTGGCTCCCGCAGCCGGCCGCATCGAGCGCGGCCTTCACCGCACGCAAACGTGAGATCGCGCGTTCGGGATCTTCGTTGCGGAGCGTCATAAGAATGGCCGTACGCGTCGTCACATGGGCATCGCCGGGACGGCCCAGAAATGGTGCTGCCTGCATGACGCCGTTCGGGCGCGCGTGCAGGAGCAGAAGACCGACCAGGGCGTTCCAGAAACCAATCGCATTCCAAGGCGTTGCTGCAAGAACGCAAAGGAGCAACACCATGTCGACGATCCGCCACCCGTTCTGCGCCGCCAGGTGCGACGCGACGAGGGCGACCCCCGCGAGGGTGGCGAGGTTGAGGGCCAGCATCGCCAGCCGGCGGCGGCGAAGCGCGGCGGCGCCGGCTGGCGGTGCGAGTGAGAGATCCACGGTCAGGGCTGAAGGCTCGGGCCGGACGTTCATGAAGGCTCCGGGAATAAGCGGTTCGGGTGGGGCAAGACGAGGAATGAGGGGATCGCGATGACGGAACAACGTGCTGCGGTCCACCACGGCGCGCCGGACCACGCCCAAGCCGAGGCGCTTTGGTATGTTGCGCCGCGATGCGCGCGCCTCAAGAGCGAACCGCTCCGCGCGCGAGAACGTGACGAGCTTTTGGTAGCCACGTCCTGGAGTGCGGTAAGCCGCGGCACCGAGCGACTGATTTTCGATGGGCTCATCGACCCGGTGCACCGCGACCGCATGCGGGCGCCGATGCAGTCGGGCGACTTCCCTTTCCCTGTAAAATACGGCTATTGCGCGGTCGGCCGGGTCGAGGCCGGGCCGCCGCACATGCTCGGGCGCGATGTGTTCGCCCTGCATCCGCACCAGGACCGGTTCGTGATCGGCGCCGACAAGGTGATGCTGGTGCCCCGTGCCGTACCCGCCCGCCGGGCCACGCTGGCGGCGAACATGGAGACCGCGCTCAACGCGCTCTGGGATTCCGGCGCCGGAGCGGGCGACCGAATCGTCGTGGTTGGGGCGGGTCTGGTGGGACTTTTGATCGTCTATCTTGCCGCGCGCCTGCCCGGCGCGGACGTGACCGCCCTCGATCCCTGCACGCACCGCCGTGCGATCGCCGAATCCTTCGGTGCCCGCTTCACGACGTCTCCCGACCCCATCGCGGAGGCGGACGTGGTGTTCCATGCCAGCGCCACCTCGGAGGGCCTCAGCGCCGCAATCGGCTGCGGCGGCGCGTCCGCCACGCTGGTCGAGGTCAGTTGGTACGGCGACAAGTCCGTGACTGTGGAACTGGGCGGCCCGTTCCACGCCAAGCGGCTGCGGCTCATCTCCTCCCAGGTCGGCGCCGTGCCGCCGGAACGCCAACCCCGCTGGTCGCTCAAGCGCCGCCTCGCCAAGGCGCTGGACCTGCTGGACGATCCCCGGCTCGATGCGCTGATCACCGATGAAGTCGCCTTTTCCGACCTGCCCGATGCCCTCGACAGCATCCTCGGCGCCGGCACCGATGCCGTGGCGACCGTGGTGCGCTATAGCGCCTGACCCGACGCCCGCCGACCACCCACCGACAAGGAACCTGCCCGATGTACGCAGTGGAAGTGCGCGACCACATCATGATCGCCCATAGCTTCAAGGGCGATCTCTTCGGCCCGGCGCAGGCGCTGCACGGCGCCACCTTCGTCGTGGACGTGGCCTTTTTCAGCCACGACCTCACGGAGGAAGGCGTGGTGGTGGATATCGGCCGCGCGCTTGATGCGCTCAAGGCCGTGCTCGGCCCGCTCACCTATCGCAACCTCGACGATCTCGCGGACTTCGCCGGCCGCAACACCACGACCGAGGTCCTTTGCCGGCATATCTTCGATCGAATGGCCGATGCGGCGCGCACCGGCGCGCTCGGGACCGGCGGCGACGCCCTGGCGAAACTGCGCGTGACGCTGCACGAATCCCATGTGGCCAAGGCCTGGTATGAGGGCGATATCGCCGCATGATCGAGGCGGTGCTCGCGTTTCCGGGCGACCTGAACCTGCCCACCGGCGGCTATGCCTATGACCGGGAGGTGCTGCGCCGCTTCCCCGTCGGCGATGTCGCCCTGACACCCCTGGAATTGCCCTCGGGTTTTCCGGTGCCAAGCCCGCAGCAGATCGATAATGCCCTTTCGCGCCTTGGGGGCACCGCGCCCGAAACCCTGCTTTTCATCGACGGCCTCGCCCTCGGCGCGCTGCCGGCGGATCGCCTCGCGGCCCTGAACCGCCGGATGGTGGCCCTCGTGCATCATCCGCTGGCGCTGGAGGCCGGCCTTTCGGATGGAGAGCAGGTTCGCCTCGCGCACAGCGAACGCGCGGCCCTCGCGCTATGCGCCCATGTGGTCGCCACCAGCGCGGCGACGGGAAGAACCCTGGTGCAGGCATATGGCGTCGATCCGGCGCGCCTCACGATTGCCGTTCCGGGAACGGCGCGCGTCCAACGTGCACCAGCGAACGGCAACCCGCCGCGCCTGCTGGCGGTCGGCTCGCTCATTCCGCGCAAGGGCTATGACGTGCTGGTGGCCGCGCTCGGCCAGCTGAAGGGGCTGGCCTGGAGCCTGACCATCATCGGCAGCCTCGATCTTCATCCCGAGACCGTGGCGCAGGTGCGCGCCCTCATCGCCGCCCACGGACTGGAAGAGCGCATCACCCTTGCCGGGGCGCAGCCGGCGGAATCGCTGAGCGCGGCCTTCTCCGCCTGCGACCTGTTCGTGCACGCCTCGCTTTACGAGGGTTATGGCATCGTCCTGGCCGAGGCGCTGCGCCACGGCCTGCCCATGGTGTGCTCCACCGGCGGGGCTGCGGGCGAGACCGTGCCCGACCACGCGGCGCTTAAGGTTCCACCCGGCGATGTCGAGGCGCTTGCCGGCGCGCTCCGGATCTGCCTGCTGTCGCCGCAGGAGCGCCAACGCCTCGCGAACGCCGCCTCTGCGGCCGCAGAAGCGTTGCCGGACTGGGACCAGACCGCACACTGCATCGCCGGGGCGCTGAACGCTGCCATGGCGCGGGAGACGCTTGCATGAGTGGATTTTCCCCCCAATGGCTCGCCTTGCGCGAACCCGCCGACAATGCCGCCCGCGACACTGACCTCGCAGCCGACCTCGCACGGCGCCTCGCCGGCCATGCCGGTGGGCCGAACGGCGAGCAACGCATCGTCGATCTCGGCGCCGGCACCGGCTCCAACCTGCGGGCGACCGCCCCGCTGCTCGGCCCGCGCCAGAGCTGGCGACTCCTCGATCATGACCCCGCTTTGCTGGACGCGGCGCGCGGTGTGTTGCGGAACTGGGGTGCGGACCAGGGCCTGACACCGCGCGACGAAGACGGCCGGCTGCTGCTGGAGGGCCCGGCACGCTGCATCACCATATGCTTCGCCCAGGCGGACCTTGCAGCCTCCCTCGATGCCATCGGCGCGGATCGGCCCCATCTGGTGACAGCATCGGCCTTCTTCGATCTGGTCTCGGAAGAATGGATCGCGCGTTTCGCCGAAGAGGTGGCGCGGAATGCCGCGCTGTTCTTCACGGTCCTGACCTGCGACGGCCGCGATGCCTGGCACCCCGGCCATGCGGCGGATGGCGAGATTGCCCGTGCCTTCAAGGTCCATCAAAGCCGGGACAAGGGGTTCGGCCCGGCGGCGGGGGCCGCCGCCAGCGCCTTGCTCGCCACAGCCTTCGGCGCCCGAGGCTATGGGACGCGCGCGGCCGATAGCCCGTGGCGGCTTGGCCCGGCCGAACGCCATCTGATCGACGCTCTCGCCGAGGGCACGGCGAGTGCCGCCGCTGAAACCGGGCTGCTCGCGCAAGAGACCGTGACGGCCTGGCTCACGGCCCGTCGCACGGCCACCTGCGAGATCGGCCATATCGACCTCCTTGCGTGGCCGCCCGAAACCGGGTCCCTCATCTTCGGCTGAGGAATGGCAGCATGCGCGACAGCACGCCGTCCTGTCGCACGATGCCGTGGTAGAGCCCGGCGAGGATATGCAAAGTGACCAAAGCCGCCGTGGCATAGCCGAGATATTGGTGGGCACCGTTGAACAGGTCCGAGAGACGCTCATCCTTCGGCACGATGGCCGGCAGGGTGAACAAGCCGAACACGTTGACCGGCGAACCATAAGCCGACGATCCGGCCCAGCCGAGCAGGGGCATGATGAAGATCAGCGCATAGAGAAGATGATGCACGGCATTGGACGCCGCCCATTGCCAATCCGGCAGGCCGGGCGGCCGCGGCGGCGTGCCATTCACCACCCGCACCGCCACGCGCAGCACCGCAAGGCAAAGAATGGTGAAGCCGATGGAGCGGTGAAGATCGAACAATTGGTTCTGCGCCGGCCCGTTCGGCAGGCGAAGCATGATGAAGCCGAACGGGATCACCAGCAGCATCGCGGCTGCCGTAATCCAGTGAATCCACCTAGCCGGTGGGGTGTAAGGAATGACTTGCGGCTCGCTCATGATTCCGCGTCCCGTTCGCATCCGGGGAGCGGCCATCCCCGTCACCGACGTCCGATCTTGAGTCGCCACCGGCCGCCGGCAGGCGCAGATCACAGGCAAACAGCACGTCGCCGTCGGGAAAAACCTCGATCCTGCTCGCCGGCCGGAGTGCATCCTTCAGCGCGGCGATGGGGGCAAGCTCAAGGCCCGGACGGCCGGAGCCGAGGATGACCGGAGAGACCAGCACATGGAAGCCGTCCATGCAGCCGGCATCGAGAAATGACGACAATGTGCGCGTGCCGCCTTCCACCAGGATGCGAAACAGGCCCTGCGCCCGAAGGGCGGCAAGGATCGCCTGGGGCGTCATGCGGCCTTCGGCATCGCTCGCAACCTCGACACCCTCGACCCCAGCAGGAAGTGGCGTGGCGACGCCCGCCCGCCGCAGCACCAGGCGGCGCGCGCCGTCGCCCTGCAGGCAGCGCGCCGAACAATCCAGCCGGCCGGAGGGATCGACGATGACGCGGGCCGGGCTGGTGCCGGGGACCCGTCGAACGTTCAGCAGCGGATCGTCTGCGACAATGGTGCCCACGCCCACCAGCACCGCGTCGGCGGCCGCCCGCAGCCGGTGCAGGTGATCCAGGGCGTACCCGCCGCTGATGTATTTGGACTCGCCTGAAACCGTAGCGATACGCCCGTCCAGGGATTGGCCCAACTGGCCGATCACGAGGGAGCGATCCGTGCATTGTGCGCTCGCGCTCAAGCTCAGGAATGGGTCATAGTTCTGCATCGCCCTCCGCTTAGCACAATCGGGCGCCGCCGGATGCACGGGACCGGCGGGGGAACGCCGCTTGCGAACACAAGTGCGCGCCTTGGCGCCTTGTTTGGGAACGCAAAGGCAATGGCACCGTTTGATGTCGGCGGCCCCTCCAACACCGTCCCGGAAAAACCGGGATGCGGCGAGGTGCGCAGGGCTGCAGGTCACGCAAGGGCTTGCGGAAACGCTGCCGTGGCACATGTTAGTGGGTGAAGAGGCTGTGAATGTCCCCTAGTCTGAATATTCTCGGTCGTGCCGATCCGCGGATCATCGCCGTGGAGCGAGCGATTTCCGAACTGCGTTCCGGCCGGCCGATCCTGCTGTCGCTTGGGGAGGATCGCGCGCTTGTGATCGGCTCCGAAGCCTTCGACGCATCCCTGGCGTCGGCTTTCGCGGCGCATGTGCACGGCATCGGCCGCTTGGTCCTGCCCGGCCCGCGTCTTGCGCGCCTGGGCGCGCCGCGCGATGAGGACGGCTCTATCGCGCTGCCGAATATGGACGTGGACCGCATCGAGGCCCTCACCTTGAAGGTGGACGCACGCCTTGACGCGCCTGTGGCGCCCGCGACCGGGCTCGATTTGGCCGCCCTCGATCTGCTCGGTCTCGCCCTCGTTCTCCCCGCTGCCGTGCTCGCTCCGTGCACGGGAGCGGGGCTCGAAGCCGTGCTGAAGATCGATGCCGCGGACATCGCCGCCTTCCGGGCGCACCAGGCGGCGCAGCTACGGATCGTCGGCCGCGCCCCGGTGCCACTGGAAGGCGCACCCGAGACGGAATTCGTCGTGTTTCGCGGCGGCGAGGGATTGCGCGATCAAGTAGCCATCATCGTCGGCAAGCCGGACCTCTCCCAGCCAGTGCCGGTGCGTCTGCACTCGGCCTGCCTCACTGGCGATTTGTTCGGCAGCCTCAAATGCGATTGCGGCGACCAATTGCGCGATACCGTGCAGCGCATGGCACGGGGCGCGGGCGGCGTGCTGCTCTATCTCGACCAGGAAGGCCGGGGCAACGGCATCGCCAACAAGATGCGCGCCTACAAGCTCCAGTCCGAGGGCTATGACACCTATGATGCCGACGCCGTGCTCGGCTTCGGCCTGGACCAGCGGCGCTTCGATTTCGCCGCCGAAATGCTGCATCAGCTTGGCATCAGCGCGGTTCAGTTGATCACCAACAACCCGCAGAAGATCGCCGCGCTCAAGGCCGCGGGGCTCGATGTGGTTGCAGAGCAACGCGTGCTCGGCCGCCCGACCCTGGAGAATGTGCGCTATCTCGCCTCCAAGCGGGACCGCGCCGGTCACTACATCGATTTCGAAGTGCTTGCGGCCCGCGCCCCCGACTGAGGGCGCCGCCACGCACCGCTGCACAATCAAAACGATTGAAATCTCCCGCCGCATGGGCTTTCCATGACGGGCCACTCATCGCGCGGCATAACGTCCGCGCGCCGCTATCTCCAGGGATAGCGCGACGAGAATTGAGAGATCCGGGAGAGAGACTTCATGACCGCCACCAAGATCGCCCTGGTCACGGGCGCCGGTTCCGGCGTCGGCCGCGCCGTTGCCCAGGCGCTCGCCGGCGCGGGCTATAGCTTGGCCCTGGCCGGCCGTCGCCGCGACGCGCTCGATGCCACGGCCGCAGCGCTAGGCGATGCACCCGCTTTGGTGGTGCCCACCGACGTGACGGACCCCGCCTCGGTCGCAGCCTTGTTCGCCGCCGTGAAGCAGGCCTTCGGCCGGCTCGACCTGCTGTTCAACAATGCCGGCACCGGCGCCCCCGGCGTGCCCATGGAAGATCTCACTTACGAGCAATGGAAGACGGTGGTGGACACCAATCTCACCGGCCCCTTCCTGTGCACGCAGGAAGCGATCCGCATCATGAAGGCGCAGACGCCCATGGGCGGACGCATCATCAACAACGGCTCGATCTCGGCCCATGCGCCGCGCCCCTATTCGGCGCCGTACACCGCCACCAAGCACGCCATCGCCGGCCTCACCAAGTCCACCTCGCTGGATTGCCGGGCCTATGACATCGCCTGCGGACAGATCGACATCGGCAATGCCGACACCGAAATGGCCCAGCGTATCAAGAACGGGATCATCCAGGCGGACGGCTCCATGAAGCCGGAACCGGTGATCGATCCCAAGCATGTGGCCGATGCAGTGGTTTACATGGCCGGCCTGCCCCTGAGCGCGAATGTGCAGACCATCACGGTGATGGCCACCAAGATGCCGTTTGTCGGACGCGGCTGAGCACCCCCACAGTGCAGAAAAGCGGCGCCTGCGCGCCGCTTTTCTTTTTGCGCCTCAGCCGCGCAGGCTGGCGCCGGTTTTCTTCGCCACGTCGGCGACGATCTGCGCCGCCACGCCCTCGATCTCCACGTCTGTCAAAGTGCGCTCGCGCGGCTGAAGGGTGACCTCGATGGCCACCGACTTCTTGCCGTCCTCGATGCCCACACCCTCATAGACATCGAACACCGACGCCTCGGTGATGAGCTTCTTGTCGACGCCCTGGGCCGCCCGCAGGATATCGCCCGCCGCCACCTGCCGGTCCACCAGGAAGGCGAAGTCGCGCTTCACCGGCTGGAAGGCCGACAGATCCAGCGGCGGCTTCACCTTGGTCGGCTTGGCCTTGGGCTCCGCGATGCGGTCGAGGATGATCTCAAATGCCACCAGAGGGCCGCTCACGTCCAGCGCCTCCAGAACGCGCGGATGCAATTCGCCGAAGGTGGCGAGCACGTTGGAGCCGAGGCGCAGGCTCGCCGAACGGCCCGGATGGTACCAGCCGGGCGCGTCCGTAGTGACCTGGAGATTGGCCACCGGCGCCCCCACCGCCGCAAGGGCGGCCAGGGCATCGGCCTTGGCGTCGAAGGCATCCACGCTCTTTGCCGCGCTCGCCCAATGGCGCCCCGCGCCTTCGGGCTTGGCGGTGGCGCGGCGGATGCCGGTTGCCGACATGCGCTGGTCTTGCGGTTGGTCGCCGGCGAACACCTGTCCCACCTCGAACAGCGCCACATCGCCATAGCCGCGATCGGCATTGGCCTGGGCCGAGCGGATGAGGCCCGGCAGCAGGCTCGGCCGCATGTCGGAGAGATCGGAAGCGATGGGATTGGAGAGCGCCAGTTCCGCCTTGCCGCCGCCGAACAACTCGGCCGCGGCCTTGGAGACGAACGACCAGGTGACCGCCTCCACCATGCCACGGGCGGCCAGCGCCCGGCGCGCCTTGCGCACGCGCAGTTGAAGGGCCGTCAGCACGGGACGGCGGGCGGCCTCGGTGCGGGGGAATTCGGTGGCGGGCACGCGAGCAAGGCCGAGGATGCGCACCACCTCTTCCACCAGATCCGCCTTGCCCTCGATATCCGCGCGCCACGAGGGCGGCACCACCTGCACCACCGGCGCGGCGCCGGAGACCGCAAAGCCGAGGCGGGCGAGCACGTCGCGAATTTCGTCCTCGCTCGCCTCAAGGCCCGACAGGCGCTTCACCTCCGCGAGGGGGAAATCGATGGTGCGCGTGGTGTCCGGGATCGCCCCGGCCAGCACCAGTTCGGAGGGTTCGCCGCCGCAGATGTCGAGGATGATATGGGTGGCAAGATCCAGCCCCGACAGCGTGAAGGCGGGGTCGATGCCGCGCTCGAAGCGGAACCGGGCATCGGAATTCAGCCCCAGCTTGCGGCCGGTCTGGGCAATGTTGATCGGGTCCCAGAGCGCGCTTTCGATCACCACGTCGGTGGTGGTCTCGTCGCAGCCGCTTTCTTCGCCGCCCATGACGCCGGCGAGGCTCTCCACGCCCTTGTCGTCGGCGATGACGCACATGGTCTCGTCGAGCGTATAGGTCTTGCCGTCGAGCGCCAGCAATGTCTCCCCGGCCTTGGCGCGGCGCACCACGAGGTCGCCCGTCACCTTCGTCAGGTCGAACACGTGCAGCGGCCGGTTGCGGTCGAAGGTGAGGAAATTGGTGACATCCACCAGCGCATTGATGGGCCGCAGGCCGATGGCGCGCAGCTTCTCCTGCATCCAGTCCGGCGAGGGACCATTCTTCACGCCGCGGATCACCCGCACCGCGAACGCCGGGCAGAGCGCGGGGGTCTCGCCGAAATCGAGCGCCACCTTGAGCGGCGCCGGGAATTTGCCCTCCACAGGGGCGATGCGTGGCGCGAGCAATTCGCCAAGGCCGGCGGCGGCAAGATCGCGCGCGACGCCGGACACGCCGAGGCAGTCGGCGCGATTGGGGGTCACGGCGATTTCGATCACCGGATCGTTCAGCCCCAGCACCTGCGCGAACGGCGCGCCGACCGGCGCGTCTTCCGGCAATTCCATGATGCCGTCATGCTCTTCCGAGAGGCCCATCTCGCGCGCCGAGCACAGCATGCCGCGGCTTTCCACGTCGCGGATCTTGCCGATCTTCAGCTCGGTGCCGGTGGCCGGGATGACCGTACCGGGAGCGGCAAACACCACCTTGAGGCCGGCGCGGGCATTGGGCGCGCCGCACACCACCTGGATCGGCTCGCCTTTGCCGATGGAGACGGTGCAGACCTTCAGCTTGTCGGCATTGGGATGCTTCTGCGCGGTCAGCACCTCGCCCACCACGAACGGCGCGAGCGCCTTCGCCTTATCTTCCACGCCCTCCACTTCGAGGCCGATCAGCGACAGGCGATCGACGATCTCGTCGAAGGAGGCCGTGGGCTCGAGATGCTCTTGGAGCCAGGAGAAGGTGAATTTCATCGGTCTGTTCCTTGTCCCGAGCGGCTTGTGTGACATGCGGTTAGACCCCCTCCCCCCTTGCGGGGGAGGGTTGGGGAGGGGGGTCCAGCCGTGCCGTCACTCCCAGCAGCAGGGCAAAGGGCGCCATACCCCCCACCCTGGCCCTCCCCCGCAAGGGGGGAGGGGAATTCAAGGTGGTTCACGCGCTCAACCCACCGGCCAAAGTCGGGAAGTCCAGCGGGCGGAAGCCGTAGTGGGAGAGCCAGCGCACATCCGCTTCGAAGAAGGCGCGCAGATCGCTCATGCCGTATTTCAGCATGGCGATGCGGTCGATGCCCATGCCCCAGGCGAAGCCCTGGTAGACGTCGGGATCGATGCCGCAATTCCTCAGCACATTGGGATGCACCATGCCGCAGCCCAAAATCTCCAGCCAGTCATTGCCCTCGCCGAACCGGATCTCGCCGGGGCGCGAGCGGTCGCACTGGATGTCCACTTCCATGCTCGGCTCGGTGAATGGGAAGAAGGACGGGCGGAAGCGCATGGTCACATTCTCCACCTCGAAGAAGGCCTTGCAGAATTCCTGCAAAATCCACTTGAGGTGGCCCATGTGCGAGCCCTTGTCGATCACCAGCCCCTCCACCTGATGGAACATGGGCGTGTGGGTCTGGTCGCTGTCGCAGCGATAGGTGCGGCCGGGACAGATGACGCGGATCGGCGGGGTCTTGCTCATCATGGTGCGCACCTGCACCGGCGAGGTATGGGTGCGCAGCACCTTGCGCTCGCCCTCGGCATTGGGCGGCAGGAAGAAGGTGTCGTGCATCTCCCGCGCCGGATGGCCGGCGGGGAAGTTCAGCGCGGTGAAATTATAGAAATCGGTCTCGATGTCCGGCCCTTCCGCCACCGAGAAGCCCATGTCGGCGAAAATGGCGGTGAGTTCTTCCGTCACCTGGGTGATGGGATGCACCCGGCCGATTTCGGCGCGCGGCTCGCGCACCGGCAGGCTCACGTCCACCCGCTCGGTGGCGAGGCGCGCTTCGAGGGCGGCGGACTTCAGCGCGTCCTTGCGGACATTCAGCAGCCCCTGCACCCGGTCGCGCAGGCCGTTAATGGCCGGGCCCATGGTCTTGCGCTCGTCCGGCGTCATGCCGCCGAGCGATTTCAACAGCTCGGAGACGCTGCCCTTCTTGCCGAGGGCGGCGATGCGCACCGCTTCGAGCGCGGCTTCGTCCCCCGCCGCGAGAATCCCGGTGGAAACTTCGCGCTCCAGGGCGTCGAGGCCGGGATGATCGGTCAAAACGAGCTCGGACATGGTTCTGCCATCTGTTGCACCGTCATCCCCGGGCGTCCGGGAGGTCCGGTCCGGGAGGTCCGCGTCTCTCCGCCGCAAGGCGTGTGCGGAGCCGCGTGGATGGCCGGATCGGGTCCGGCCATGACGGGGTGAGAATTCGGCGCAGGTTATAGCCGCGTCGCGCGCAAAGCGAAAAGCCCCGAACGCGTCTCCGCGCGGGGCTTATCAGTCTCGGTCGGGCGGGTCGCGCCTGATAAAGCCTCAGGCCAGGGCGGCCTTGGCCTTTTCCACCAGGGCCTTGAACGCCTCGGGCTCGTGGATGGCGATATCCGAGAGCACCTTGCGGTCGACTTCGATCCCCGCCTTCGCGAGACCGTTGATAAAGCCGCCATAGGTGAGGCCGACATCGAGTTCGCGCACGCCGGCATTGATGCGCTGGATCCAGAGCGCGCGGAACGTGCGCTTCTTCACCTTGCGATCGCGATAGGCATACTGCATCGACCGTTCGACGGCCGACTTCGCTGCGCGGATGGTATTCTTGCGACGGCCATAGAAGCCCTTTGCGGCTTCATAGACCTTCTTATGCTTGGCGTGGGAAGTTACGCCACGTTTCACGCGGGCCATGGATGATCTCCTTCAGATCGCAGTGCGTCAGCCGTTCGGCAGGAACGACTTGCGGATCACCCGGCCGTCGCTTTCGCTCAGGATGGTGGTGCCGCGCTGGTTGCGGATCTGGGCATTGGTCCGCTTGATCATCCCGTGCCGCTTTCCGGCTTGGGCGGCGATAACTTTCCCGGTACCCGTCAGACGGAAGCGTTTCTTCGCTCCCGACTTGGTCTTCATCTTGGGCATTTTGCTCTCCGTGACCGCCATCCGCCGCACGTTGCCGCACGGGGCATTCAGCCTTTTGTTGATATGAGCGATAAGAACCAACACGGCAGCCCTTGTCGCCGGCCGGTTCGAAGGCCGCACTCGTTACAGGACTGACACGCGAAACGCAAGCCGGCTCGCCTTGCAAACCGCCGCGCCCGCCGATCACATTCCGCGCGTCGCCACGTTCATGCTTAAGCCGCCATCTTCCCGCCCGCTCGATCTGCTTTGTTTCCCAATTGAGGCTAACGGCCTCATGCCCATGCGCCCGGCGTGGCCGGGCAGGAGATGACGATGCGGACGCCTTTGCGTTTTTCAGTCCTCGCGGCTGCCCTCGCGGTGGCCAGCCTTGCATTCGGCGCGGCGCCGGCTGGCGCCCAAGCCCTGCGCCTCGGCGCGATGCAGCCCCTCACCGCCAAACAGGCCGGCACCGCCGCCTTTCCCATCGAAAACGTGCAGTACCGACGTGGACCGGGGCGCGGACCCGGGCGCGGCTGGGTCGGACGTCCGATGCTTCAGAATCGCGGCTGGGTCGGGCGTCCGGTGCTTCAGAATCGCGGCTGGGTTGGACGTCCCGGCTGGGGCGGCCGTCCCGGCTGGGCTGGACGTCCTGGCTGGGGTGGCCCCGGTTGGGTCGGACGGCCAGGCTGGGGCCGCCCGGTGGGCTGGGGAGGGGGTTGGGGCTACGCCCCGGGCTGGGGCGGCGCATGGGGGCCGGGCTGGGGCTTCGGCGGAGCCGCATTGGCCACGGGCGTGATCATCGGATCCGAGGCGGCCGCCGCCCCAGGTCCGGTCTCGGCCGACTGGGTGGCCTATTGCGCGAGGCGCTACCGCTCCTACGATCCGCGCAGCGGCACGTTCCTTGGCTATGACGGGCGTCGGCACTCTTGCCCGTGAACCGGGGCGCGCCTTCACACACGCGTGATGATGGTAACCTTTTGCGCACCTGAGCGTTCCCTTCCCGAAGGAGACGTTCACATGCGTAAAACCCTTGCTGTTTTCGCGGCCGCGAGTTTGGCCGCCTCGCTCATGGCGACAGGACTGCAGGCTCAATCGCTGCGGCCGTCATCGGTGGGCGTTGCGGAGAGCGGCGGTCTGGTGACGGATGTGCAATGGCGCGGGGGTCCCCGCGGGCCAGGCTATGGGCCGCACTATGGCCCGGGTTATGGACCCGGCCGGGGTTATTACGGGCCGGGCTATGGCAACAGATACGGCAATTGCGGATGGGGCGGCTGTAATAACAACGGCGGCGCGGTGGCCGCCGGGGTGATAGGCGGGCTGATGCTCGGAGCGGCGGCGGCTAGCGCGGCCCAGGCGAATTCGGGTCCGTCCTCTGGCGACTGGCTGGCCTATTGCTCGTCCAGATATCGCTCGTTCGATGCGCGCACGGGGACCTATCTTGGATATGACGGCCTCCGCCATCCCTGCCAATAAGCCGGAGGGACAAAAGGGGTAGCGGCCAGCCCGCCCGCCCTGCCCGTCCGCAGAAAAACAAAAAGCCCGGATCGATCGATCCGGGCTTTTTCTTTGAACACAGCGACGTCGCTCAGCGGGGCGCGAGGATCATGATCATCTGCCGGCCTTCAAGCATCGGCTCGGCTTCAACCTTGGCGATGGTGGCGACATCGTCCCGCAGCTTCTGCAGCAGCTTGTAGCCGATGTCCTGATGCGCCATCTCGCGGCCGCGGAAGCGCAACGTCACCTTCACCTTGTCGCCTTCTTCGAAGAAACGCTCCATGGAGCGCATCTTCACTTCATAATCATGGGTGTCGATGCCCGGTCGCAGCTTGATTTCCTTGACCTCGACCACTTTCTGCTTTTTGCGAGCCTCGCTGGCCTTCTTCTGGTTCTGATACTTGAACCGGCCGAAATCGAGGATCTTGCAGACGGGCGGGGCGGAATTCGGCGCGATCTCCACGAGATCGAGGCCGGCCTCCTGCGCGAGCAGCAGGGCGTCGCGGATTGCCACAACACCGCGGTTCTGCCCATCCTGATCGATCAGCTGCACTTCGCGGATGCGGATTTCCTCATTGACGCGCGGTCCATCCTTCTCCGGCGCGACGGGTCTCATGGGGCGACGAATGGCGAAAATCTCCTCTGCCATTAAATTGGATCGCAAATGGTAGGGGAATCGGCGCGCCTACCTCACAGAGAAGCGCGCAGCCAGAAGCCCCCGACCAAGAGCGGACACAGAAGATCGTGACTCTGAGGGGCGAAGTCAATAACCAACACCTCGCAAGTGCCGATCTATGCCACTTTCCGGCCGAATCGCTGCATCCTGCCAAGCCCGAGAGCCACAGTTCAGCCGCCTTCGCCCGCCATTCGAGTGAACAGCAGCAGGCCGCCGCTTCGCCGGACGCCGGCCCGCCGCCTTTCCAGGACCCGATGATGACCGAGTTTGCTTCCGCTCTGGGCCGCCTGCTCCGCCACGTGCGGCCGTATGCTGCCGCCGCGCTCTGCCTTGGCGCCGCCCTGCCTGCCGCAACCGGTGTCGCACGGGCCGATGGAAAGCTCGATGCGAAATATTCCCTCTCCGTCGGCGGCGTCGAGATCGGCCGGGCCACACTCGTCGCCGAGGCCACCGGCACAAATTATGAGATTGCCGCGACCGGCCGCATCACGGGCGTGCTGCGCGCGGTCTCCTCGGGCAAGGGCAGCGTCGCGGCCCGCGGCGCCCTCGGCCTCGGCAAGGTGGTGCCACAGGTGTTCGCCGTTGCGGCCGAGGCTGGCGGGAAGGCGGAAGGGGTGCGCTTCGCTGTGGTCAACAACATGGTGCGGGAATTGGCGGTGGAGCCGCCCATCAAGCCCCTCCCCGACCGCGTCGAAATCACCGACGCGAACATGACCAACATCATCGACCCCATGAGCGGCGCCTTCGTCTATGTGCCGGGCACCGTCGATTTGATCTCGGCTGCCGCCTGTGACCGGTCCATTCCGGTATTTGATGGCCGCCAGCGCTATGACATCTCGCTTACCTATCTGCGCACCGAGCAGGTCAAGCTGCCCAAGGGCTATACCGGGCCAGCGGTGGTCTGCCGCGCCGCCTATACCCCGGTCGCCGGCCATCGCCCGACCCGCTACACTGTAAAATACATGCAGGAAAACAAAGAGATGTACGTCTGGCTGGTGCCGGTCGCCGGCACCCGCCTGCTGGCGCCGTTCAAAGTTTCGGTCGCCACCATGATCGGCACGGCGCTGCTGGAGGCGACCGCATTCGAGACCAGCGTGAAGGAAAGCCCGGTTTCGGTTAACGCCCCAAAGCCGCAATAGCGCGGCCTGCGATTTCCCGGAATCGGTTACCGGGAGCGGAGTCCCACTAGCCCTAGTACGGGGTAAACCGGGAACTCTCCCCGACTCTCGATTCGGCCGCGATTCGTTCCACTCCCGTTCTTTTGCGCTTTTCTCCCGCAGCGGCTCAGCCCGCGTTGACTTCGCCCCATGGGCAGGTGTTCCCTGGCCATGCGTGCGTTCGGTCACGCGAGAGGACATCATGGCTAAACGGAGCAAAGCGGGCGAATCGGAACATCTGGCGCTACCGCGCGGTGTCAAATCCCTGGCAGAGGCCAAGGCCTGGATGGTGTCTCGCGGCATCACCGAGATCGAGTGCACCGTGCCGGACCTTGCGGGCGTGGCCCGCGGCAAGATCATGCCGGCCTCCAAGTTCCTCTCCTCGCCGGTGATGAACCTGCCGCTCTCGGTGTTCTTCCAGACCATCTCGGGCGAATATCCCTCCTATGAGGGGCTGGTGGATTCCGTGATCGCGGATTCCGACCTCGTGCTGGAGCCAGACTTCTCCACCCTCTGCTCCGTGCCATGGGCGCAGGACCCGACCGCCCAGATCATCCACAACGCCTATCATCGCGATGGCCGCCCGGTCGAACTGGCGCCGCGTCAGGTGCTGAAGAACGTGCTGGCGCTCTATGCCAAGCGCGGCTGGAAGCCGGTGGTGGCGCCGGAAATCGAATTCTATCTGGTCGAGCCCAATGTGGACCCCGACTATCCCCTGAAGCCGCCGGTCGGGCGCTCGGGCCGGCCGGAGATCGGGCGCCAGTCCTACTCGATCCAGGCGGTCAACGAGTTCGACGCCCTGTTCGAGGACATCTACGATTATTCCGAGGCCCAGGGCCTGGAAATCGACACGCTGATCCACGAGGACGGCGCGGCGCAGATGGAAATCAACCTGCGCCACGGCGACCCGCTGGAGCTGGCGGACCAGGTGTTCCTGTTCAAGCGCACCATCCGCGAGGCGGCGCTCGCCCATAAGATCTACGCTACCTTCATGGCCAAGCCGATCGCCAATGAGCCGGGCAGCGCCATGCACATCCACCAGTCGGTGATTTCGGCGGAGACGGGCAAGAACATCTTTTCCGACGATGATGGCGACCCGACGCCTGAATTCTTCTCCTTCCTCGCCGGGCACCAGAAATACCTGCCCTCGGTCATGTGCATCCTTGCGCCTTACGTGAACTCGTATCGCCGGCTGACCCGCGATTCCATGGCGCCCATCAATGTCCAGTGGGGTTACGACAACCGCACCGCCGGCCTGCGCGTGCCACCCGCCCCGCCCGCCGCCCGCCGGGTGGAAAATCGCGTCCCCTCCTCCGACGCCAATCCCTATCTCGTCATCGCCGCGTCGCTGGCCTGCGGCTATATCGGCATCCAGAAGGGCCTGCGCCCCACAGAGCCCCTGGAAGGCGACGCCAAGGACCTCGACTTCGACCTGCCGCGCGGGCTGCTGGAGGCGGTTGCCGCCTTCGAGGAGAACGAGGATCTGGCCGAAGTACTCGGCAAGAGCTTCATCCGCACCTATGCGGCGGTGAAGCAGGCCGAATTCGAGACCTTCATGCGGGTGATTTCGCCCTGGGAGCGGGAATATCTGCTGCTGAACGTGTGAGGGCTTGCCCGTTCCCCCGCCCCAACCCTCCCCCGCAAGCGGGCGAGGGAGTTTGAACGGCCTCAGTTTGAAGACCCATCCGGAGGCTCGGCGGGTCCCCTCTCCCGCGCGCGGGAGAGGGCTAGGGCGGGGCAGGACGCGATGCAGAGCGAGCTGCCGGGAGGTCTTCATCCGGCCCTGCGGCGAAAGAGCCTCCAGCCTCACCACACAGGGACAGTCATGACGTTCGGCGGCCATCCCAACTCCTGGTATGCGGCAACGGCAACCCCGTTTCCCGAACTGCCGCCGCTGTCCGGTGAAACCCGCGCGGACGTGGTGATCGTCGGCGGCGGCTATACCGGGCTGTCCGCCGCGCTCCATCTCGCGCAAGCCGGTGTGAGCGTGGTGGTGCTGGAAGGCGCTCGGGTCGGCGCCGGCGCCTCGGGGCGCAATGGCGGGCAGATCCACAGCGGCCAGCGGCGCCACCAGGATTATCTGGAACAGGCGCTCGGTCCGGAGGATGCCCGCAAGCTCTGGGATCTCGCGGAGGAGGCCAAGGCCCTGGTTGCCGACCTCATCGCCCGCCATGCCATCGCCTGCGATCTTACGCCGGGCCTGATCACGGCCGACCACAAGCCCAATTTTGTCGCCGAATCCCACGCCTATGGCCGCCATCTCGCCGACACCTACGGCTATCACAAGACCGAACCCCTCGACCGCGACCAGCTCCATGCCCTGGTGGGGGCGCCGGGCTATTATGGTGGGCTGATCGACCATGGCGCGGGCCATCTGCACCCGCTAAATTTCGCCCTCGGCCTTGCCCGCGCGGCACAGGCGGCCGGCGCGCGCATCTTCGAGCACAGCCGCGCGGTGCGCATCACCGAAGGCGCGGGCGTGAGCGTCGAGACCGCCAATGGAACGGTGAAGGCCGATCTCCTGCTGCTGTGTGGCAATGGCCTGATGGACGGGCTCGACCGGCGGGTGGACCATCATGTCATGCCCATCAACAATTACATCGTCGTCACCGAGCCGCTGGGCGAACGGGCGGACGGCATCATTCGCGGCCAGGCGGCGGTGGCGGACAGCCGGTTCGTGATCAATTATTTCCGCATGACGCCGGACCGCCGCCTGCTGTTCGGCGGCGGGGAGAGCTATCGCCGCTCGCTGCGCCCGCAAGTGATGGAATTCGTGCGGCCGTTCATGACCCGCATCTTCCCGCAGTTGGCCGGCGTGAAGCTCGATTACGGCTGGGGCGGCACCCTCGGCATTACCATGACGCGCAACCCCTTCGTGCGCCGCCTCTCGCCCCATGTGCTCGTATCCGCCGGCTATTCCGGCCAGGGCGTGACGCTGGCGCCTTTGTTCGGCAAGATTCTGGCCGAGGCGGTGCGCGGCCAGGTGGGCCGGCTCGATCTGCTGGAGCGCCTGCCCGTCCCTCCCTTCTTCGGTGGCACGCTGCTGCGCTACCCCCTGCTGGTGGCAGGCTTGAGCTATTACGCGCTGCGGGACCGGCTTTAGGGGGAGCGGGTATCGAGGAGAAGGGCCGCTGCGCGGGAGTCGTTGCGCTGGGTCCCGGCTCGCATTGCGCTGGCGCTCCATGCGTCCGGGACGCGAAAGCCGCCCTCGTGTCCCAGCCGACTGAAGCGGAGCGTAGCGTAGTGGAAGGAGAGCCGGGACCCAGCGCAAAACTCCGCCGCAGGCGCCCTTATTTCAGCAGATCCTCCGCAAGCTCCATCCTCACTCCGGCAGCGGAATGAACTCGTGCTCCCCCGGCACATGGGCGAAACGGCCGCTCTTCCAATCTTCCTTCGCCTGCTCGATGCGCTCCTTGCGGGAAGAAACAAAATTCCACCAGAGATAGCGCGGCCCCTCCAGCGCCGTGCCGCCGAGGAACATCATGCGGGCGGCGGTGCGGGCGCGCACCGTGATGCGGTCGCCGGGACGGAAGATCAGCAGGCGCGGGCCTTCGAACACGTCGCCGGCGATCTCGATCTCGCCGGAAACCACATAGATCGCCCGCTCCTCGGTGTCGGCGTCCAGCGGCGCGCTCGCGCCCGGCTGCAAGGCCACTTCCGCATAGAGCCAATCGGAGAGCATGCCCACCGGCGAGCGCCGGCCGAAGGCCGAGCCGGCGATCACGCGGGCCCACACGCCCGTATCCTCGATCACCGGGAGGTCGGTGGAGGCGAAATGCTGGAACGAGGGATCGGTTTCCTCATGGGCGGCGGGCAGCGCGATCCAGCTCTGGATGCCGTACATGGCGCCGGCGGCATTGCCCTGGCGCGCGTCCAGGGGCGAGCGCTCGGAATGGGCGATGCCGCGCCCGGCGGTCATGAGGTTCATGGCGCCGGGGGTGATCTCCAGCGCATTGCCCTCGCTGTCGCGGTGCATGATCTTGCCGTCGAACAGATAGGTCACGGTGGCAAGGCCGATATGGGGATGGGGCCGCACGTCGAGCCCCTGGCCGGCCACGAACTGCACCGGCCCCATCTGATCGAAGAAGATGAACGGGCCGACCATCTGGCGTTTGCCGTGGGGCAGTGCGCGGCGCACGGAAAAGCCGTCGCCGAGGTCGCGCACGCGCGGCACGATCACAAGATCGAGCGCATCGCAGGAGGGCGCATCGCCCAGCACCGGGTCGGAGGACGGCATCCAGCTCATAATCAGCTCCCGCGCACGGTTTTCACGTGTCCCATGGTGCCACGGCGGAAACAAAAAGGCACCCGCCGCCGGCCTCCTGCGAAGGTGACGCCGATCCCAAAAGCGTGACACAAAGAGCCGCACAAATGGCCGGCGCAGTGTGCTGGAGCCTGATCCACCCAGGTTGACCCGACCTGAGCGCTGAATCAGTCTCTAACACCATGATGGAGACCGTTTACCGATCAGATTGCGAGGCAATCTGGTGGGACCGGGCTCCAGCGAACAGGGAGCATGGGATGCGGTGGCTCGTGAGGCTCTCGGTCGTCGCGGTGGCGGCCCTGCTGCTGCTTCTGGCCGGCGTCGTGGCGGTCACACAATTGCCCGGCTTCGCCGCGTACCGGCAGGATCTGGCGGAACGCCTCCTGCGTGACGCGGTGGGTCCGGATGTGGACGTGCGCGGTACCGTGACCGTCGAGCTGCTTCCCCGTTTCGCCGCCAGATTCGGCGATGTCACGGTGCTGGACCTGGCGGGCGCCGGCGTCGAGCTGCATCTGGAAAATGTCGCCCTCGCCCTGGCCGATTATTCCGCCCTGCTGACCGGCATTTCGGTGGAGACCGTCGAGGTCGTGGGGGTGCGCGTGCTCCTGCCGGTGGCGTCCGCGCCCCCTGCCGCCGGAACGGGAGCCGGTGCGCAGCTTCCCGCCGCCGACGCCCCGCTGGACAGCGACGATCCCACGGCCCGGCCGGTCAGCGCACGCATCGTCGGCGTGCTGACGGCGGTGCCCCATGTGGAGGTCCGCGACCTGCTGCTGGAAGAGGCCCATGATCCGCAGGGGTGGAACTTCGCCCTGCATGTGGACGACCTGTCCAGCACCTATGACGCCGTGGCCGGCGCCCAGCGGCTTGTCGCAACCGGCACTTACAACAGCGAGAGGGTCACCCTCAACGGCACCCTCGACCGTGAGGCAAAGCCGGCGGACGGGCGCTATGGCGCGCAGCTCAGCCTCGCGACGCGCGGGCTCGACCTGGAGATCACCGGCTCGTCGGCCTCGGATCTGTTCGACCGGGACATCACCGTCCAGGTGGCGGCGAACGCGCCGAGCATCGGCGATCTGATGCAGCTCCTTTCCCTCGCCCGGACAGAGGAAGGCACGGCGAAGCTCGACTTCACGCTCGCCGGCGATCCCGGCGCCTTGGCGATCAAGGACCTGGCGTTCGCCGCCACCCTGACCGAGGGCGAAACACTCACCATCCGGGGCGGCCTTGCCAATGTGGAGACAGGCTCCGGCCTCTCCCTCAGCTTCCACTCGGACCTGCTGCCGCCCGGCACCACCCCGCCGGTGGCGGCCGGGCTGCGGGACATCGTCATCACCGGCCTTTCCGGCTTCCTGGAAGGGGACATGAACCAGCTCGTGCTGCGCGAGATGCTGATCCAGACCAACGCCTTCGAGCAGGCGATCCGCGAAGTCGGCCCGATCTCGGTGGGGTCGGTGGAGCGCACCGAAAAGGGGGAAATCCGCCTGCGGGACATCGCCCTCCAGGCCGGGCCGCGCGACCGTCCGGTGTTTCGCCTTGCCGGCACGGTGGACAATATCCTGGAGCTGGCCGGCGTGAAGCTCTCCGGGGCGGTGAATATTCCCATGGCCGATCTGCTGGTCGCCCCCGGCACCGGCCTCGGCCGGCTGGTGGGCACCCTTGAAGTGTCGGACGCCGACGGCACCATCGGCGTGGACGCGCTGGACGGCGGCATCCAGGACAGCAGCATTATGACCGGCACCCTCTCGCTGGTGCGCGATGACACGGCCGGCCCCCAGACCACCCACGAAGTCCGCCTTGCCAGCGCGCTGACCATTCCCGATTTCGGTGCATTCGCGGCACAGATGGGCGTGACCTCATCGTCCAATGCCAAAGTGGTGTTCAAAGGCGAACTCACGGCCAGCGCTGAAAGCCTCAAGGCCGAGGGCAAGGCGAGCCTTGGACAGACCGACATCACCGGGGTCCTGTCCAGTTCCCTCGCCCCGGGCCGCACCTTGTTCGAAGGCCGGCTTGCATCCCCGCTGGTGCATGTGGACGAACTCACCGCGCTGGTGGAAGCCTCGCGCGATACCGCGGAGGCGGATCGCGCGCGCCGCAGCGGGGCTATCGGAAAATCAGACCCGCAGATCGACCTCTCCCGTCTGGTGGACCTCGATATCGCCATCGCCGCCGACCGGCTCTACAGCGCCAGCGACGCCGCGAGCGGTCTCAAGGCGCGACTGACGCTGAACAAGGGAATGGCGCGGCTCGATCCGTTCGCGGCCTCCTACATGGGCGGGCGCATCAACGCGGCGCTACAGAGCGACCTCACCGCCACCCCGCCGCTGGTGCGTGGCAAGGGATCGGTGGACGGCTGGCCGCTCTCCACCTTCCTCAATAAATCCAACGTCGGCTTCGCCACCCAGGGCCGGCTCAAGCTCGCGTTCGATCTTTCGGTCGACCCCTCCTCCGATTCCGCGCTGATGCGCACGCTGAACGGCACGCTCTCGGTGGGCCTGACGGGCGGACGGCTCGCCACCGGAAAGCTCGATCTCGCCGGCCTCGGCATTATCGGCGGTCTGTTCAACGAGGCGGTGCGCAGCGACAGCACGGCACTGCGCTGCGTGAGCGCGCCGCTGACCTTCACCGCCGGGGTCGGGAAAACCGCGCCGGTGGTGGTGATCGAGACCGACCATGTGCGCGTGGTCGCGCGCGGCACGGTCAATCTGCCGCGCAATACCCTCGACTTCTATGCCGAACCGCGCCCGCTGAACGGCAGGGAGAGCGATCTCGGCTATCCCTTCTCCATCTCCGGCCCCATCAGCGGCCCGAGCGTCACGACGGTGCCCGTTCAGCCGAACTCCAAGCTCTATCGGCTCGGCGCCGGCTGCAAGCGCCGTGCGTGATGGGGGCCGCATGGCCGGCGCGTGACACGTCGCCGGCGCTTTACAGCACCGTGGAGGCAGCCTCGGGCGAATGGCTCAGCGCATGGGCCATGTATTCGAGCGCGCCGCGCACCTTCTCCCGGCTCACCGGACCGCCGAGGCACACCCGCGCGGCTTCCGGCGGGCAGCCATCGGCGGCGAAGGCATCGCTTGCCACGATGCCGATGCCGGTGGAGCGCATGTGGCCGACGAAGGCGGAGCGGGTCCAGGGCTCGGGCAGTTCGATCCAGAGATTGAAGCTCAAAGGATCGGCGCGGAACGTGCCGGCGGGCAGGATCTGCGCCGCCAGGGTCTGGCGCGCAGCGGTCTCGGCGCGGATGAAGCGCAGGATGCTGTCTGCCGTGCCGTCCTCGATCCAGCGGGTGGCGAGCGCGACGGTCAAGGGCGAGGCCATGACGTTGGCGGCCCGGATGGCGGCGGCGAACGGCCAGCCGGCGCGCACCTCCGGCACCAGCACATAAGCGGTGCGCAGGCCCGCGCCGATGCATTTGGCAAGGCCGGCGATGTGCCAGGTGATGTCGGGCGCCAAAGCCGCGAACGGGGCGATGCGCTGCACCGGGATGAAGCCATAGGCGTCATCCTCCACGATCGGCACGCTGAAGCGCCGGGCCACGGCGGCGATGGCGGCGCGGCGGCCCTCGGGAATGGTGAGGGTGGTGGGGTTCTGAAGCGTGGGATTGAGATAGAGCGCCTTGGGCGCCAGCCGCGCGCAGGCGTCGGCGAACGCATCGGGATCTATCCCTTCGCCGTCCATCGGCAACCCGACAAGGCGCAGGCCGAGCTGGGCGGCGATGGAGCGCGTGCCGGGATAGGTAAGGCTCTCGCACAGCACCGTATCGCCGGGCTTCGCCAGCAGGCCGAGAATGCCCATCAAGGCGGAATGGGCGCCGGGGGTGACGAAAATCCGCTCCTGCGCCGGCACGAGGCCGCGCCGGCTGAGCCAGGCGGAGGCGGCATCCTTATCGGCGGGCGACCCGCCGAAGCCCTGGTAGCGCAGCAGCGAGACCAGATCGCGGCTCACTTGTACCACACCCTCCTGCATGCGCTCGATCAGGGCCGGGTCGTCCGGCTCGGGCGGCAGGTTCATGGAGAGATCGGCCGGCTCGGGCCGGTTGCCGCGGGCAGGCGTCGCGGCCGGGCGGCTGGGCGGGCGCACGAACGTGCCCTGCCCCACGCGCGATTCCACCAGCCCGCGCTTCTGCGCCTCCACATAGCCGCGCGCGACCGTCGTGAAATCCACCGACAGCCGATCCGCCAGCTTGCGCTGCGGCGGCAGGCGATCGCCGGCGGAAAGGCGCCCGGCGCGGATATCCTCGGCGATGATATCGGCGATGGCGAGGTAGCGCGGCTTGTCGCTGCGCGTCAGGTCCGGCGTCCAGTCAACCATGGCGGGGGTCTTCAATCCTTCGTGCGCGAGCGCGAACCGCTTTGCGTCCCTTCAAAATTGACTGTATAGTGTTGCATCGCTTGCTTGTCACCTCCGGGAACATCCGAGGCGCGTGTTTCATTGTCGCGGTCGCGCTGAAGCAGTGCTTGCAAATGATGCAGGGACTGCCTGAGCCAAATGCATGGCGCCCACCCCTTAAGCAGTTGATGGCACCGCCGGATCTTCAAATTGAATGTATTATTGACTGCGTATATTTGATATCATTGACTGTTTAAAGAAGCGAAAAAATTGGCACATTGATTGCAAATCTCCTCGTCAGCCCCGCACACACGGGGCACCCCAACGAGGAGTTTCGCGCATGCCAGCCGTGACCGCGCCCGCCCACCAGAAGGGTGATTTTTTCGTCGATTACGAGGACAAGAAGTTCGAGGACGTCAAAGCGCTGCCCGGCGAGAAGGCGCTCGTCACCTTCCACACCGTGGCGTTCGAAGGCTCCATCGGCTTCGTCAATCTGCTCCAGGCCACCCGCCTCAAGCGCAAGGGCTTCGAGACTTCGATCCTGCTCTACGGCCCCGGCGTGACGCTGGGCGTGCAGCGCGGCTTCCCCAAGCTCGGCGACGAGGCCTTTCCCGGCCATATGAACTTCAACAACCAGCTCACCAAATTCATGGAAGAGGGCGGCAAGGTCTATGCCTGCCGGTTCGCGCTCCAGGCCTTGTACGGCCACGGCGAGCCCTCGCTGATCCCCGGCATCACCCCCATCAGCCCGCTGGACGTGCTGGACCTGGTGCTGCTCCACCGCCGGGACAACGCCTTCATCCTCGACACCTGGACCCTCTGAACCCGGTTCAAAGCCGCATGTGAGGAGGCGAAGATGCCCAAAGAGACCAAGATCCGCGTGGCCGCGGTGCAGATCGCACCCGATCTCGACACCCTGGAAGGGACGCTCACGCGCGTCCTCGCCGCCATCGCGGAGGCGGCGGAAAAGGGCGCCGGGCTGGTGGTCTTCCCCGAGACCTTCCTGCCCTGGTACCCCTATTTCTCCTTCGTGCACCCGCCGGTGCTCACGGGCGCCGAGCATCTTCGCCTCTACGACAATGCGGTCATCGTCCCCGGTCCGGTGACCGATGCGGTCTCCGCCGCCGCGCGGCGCCATGCCATCGTCGTGGTGCTGGGCGTGAACGAGCGCGACCACGGTTCGCTCTACAACGCCCAGCTCATCTTCGACGCCGACGGCACGCTGCTGCTGAAGCGGCGCAAGCTCACCCCGACCTTCCACGAACGCATGATCTGGGGCCAGGGCGACGGTGCCGGCCTCAAGGTGGTCGACACCGCCGTCGGCCGGGTCGGGGCGCTGGCCTGTTGGGAGCATTACAACCCCCTCGCCCGCTACGCCTTGATGGCGCAGCACGAGGAGATCCATGTCGCGCAATTCCCCGGCTCGCTCGTGGGGCCGATCTTTGCCGACCAGATCGAAGTCACCATCCGCCACCACGCTTTGGAGAGCGGCTGCTTCGTAGTCAACGCCACCGGCTGGCTGACGGACGAGCAGATCGCCCGCATCTCCCCCGACGAGAGGCTCCGCAAGGGCCTCACCGGCGGCTGCATGACCGCGATCATCTCGCCCGAGGGCGCCCATGTGGTGCCCCCGCTCACATCCGGCGAGGGCATTCTGATCGCCGATATCGACCTCGCGCTGA
The DNA here is from genome assembly GCF_043195195.1 of Roseixanthobacter psychrophilus. Taxonomy (NCBI): domain Bacteria; kingdom Pseudomonadati; phylum Pseudomonadota; class Alphaproteobacteria; order Hyphomicrobiales; family Xanthobacteraceae; genus Roseixanthobacter; species Roseixanthobacter psychrophilus. The sequence continues at coordinate 86,840 of NZ_JBAFWT010000004.1, read as the reverse complement.
TCACCAAGCGCAAGCGGATGATGGATTCGGTCGGCCATTACGCCCGCCCCGAACTGCTCAGCCTCACTCTCGACAACCGGCCCGCCGTGCCCATGCACACGGTTTCGCACGCGGCCGCCGATTTTCCGCCCTTCCCCGCCTTCGGGAGCGCCAGCGATGAAACAGACGATGCCCAATTCCGCCGCCATGGCGCCCCTGCCGACGGCGCAGTTCATCAACGAATTGCAGTCCTTGGGGGCAAGGCTCGTTGATCCCAAGGCCGGCGCGGAAAGCCGGCGCGGCGGGGCCGGGCCTTCGGACCACAAGGCGCTCACCCTCGACGGCATGACCGTGATGGTGCCGGTGCACACCGCGCCCGCCTTCGAAAGCCCCTATCTGGTGGAGAAGCCGGACGCCTTCGGCAACAGCCGCATCACCCGCGACGGCGTGCCGATCGCGCAGGTGAGCTTTCCCATGCGCCCGCGCTTCTACGATCTGAGCACCGCCGACGGCATCCCCTATTCCAAGATCGCCGTGCTGCATGGACGCGACGTGCTCGCCACCACGGTGCTGCAAAGCTGCATCCGCTTTCAAAGCCGCACCAAGACCTGCCAATTCTGCGCCATCGGCCAGTCGCTGGCGGCGGGGCGGACCATCGAGCGAAAGACCCCGGCGCAGCTCGCCGAGGTGGCGAAGGCCGCCGTCGCGCTGGACGGCGTGAAGCACATGGTAATGACCACCGGCACCCCGCCGGGCAAGGATCGCGGCGCTGAGATCCTCACCGAGAGCGCGGCGGCGGTGAAGGCGGCCGTGAACCTGCCGATCCAGGCCCAGTGCGAGCCGCCGGACGACGATGCCTGGTTCGCCCGCATGCGCGACGCCGGCGTCGATGCGCTCGGCATGCATCTGGAAGCGGTCACGCAAGGCGTGCGCGAACGCATCATGCCCGGCAAGGCGCAGGTCTCGCTGGAGCGCTATTTCTCGGCGTTTGAGGCGGCCGTGCCCGTGTTCGGGCGCGGGCAGGTCTCCACCTATATCCTCGCCGGGCTCGGCGACAGCGTCGAAGACATCCTCGCCATGTGCGCGCGACTGGTCGCGCTGGGGGTCTATCCCTTCGTGGTGCCGTTCGTGCCCATCTCCGGCACGCCGCTGGAAAGCCACTCCACGCCTTCCCCGGCCTTCATGCACGCCATTCTCAAGCCGCTCGCCCGCATGCTGGTGGAGGGCGGGCTGAAGTCCGTGGACATCAAGGCCGGCTGCGGCAAGTGCGGCGCCTGCTCGGCGCTCTCCACCTATGAGCGGGGAGGCTGTGCGTGATGTTCGAGCCCTTCAAGCCGTTCCTCGCATCCGAATTCCAGGTGAAGCACGCGACCGAGGCGTGGGAGCGCGCGGGCGCCGCCCATCTGCGCCGCACCGTGTTCTGCACCGAGCAGGGCCTGTTCGGCACCGATGATCGCGACACCATCGACGATGTGGCGACCCCCATCGTCGCTGTCTCGTTCCTCGGCGTCGCGGCGCATGACGTGGTGGGCACGGTGCGCATCCACGAAGAGACGCCCGGCGTGTGGTGGGGCTCGCGGCTCGCGGTGGCGGAAGATTATCGCAAGGTCGGCGCGCTCGGCGCGTCGCTCATCCGCCTCGCTGTGTCCACCGCCCATGCACAGGGGTGCCGGCAGTTCCTGGCCAATGTGCAGGCGCAGAACCTGCTGCTGTTCCGCCGCATGCGCTGGCGCAGCGTGGCGGAATTCGACCTGCACGGCCGGCCCCATCATCGCATGGAGGCGGACCTTGCCTATTATCCCCCAATCTCCAGCGGCGCGACGGGCTTCGTCGCCTTGCCCCGGCGGGCCGCGTCATGATCGAGACCCGCGCCTTCGCCGAACTCGCCGCACGCCTGCGCGCGGGCGCCGGGCTTGCGGCCAAGCGCGACATAAGCGCGGTGGCGGCGCGGCTCGGGCTTTCCGCCTCCGCCGTGCCGGTGGGCGACGATTGCGCGGCGATTCCGGATGGCGACGAGTTCCTGCTGCTCGCCATCGAAGGCTTCATGAACGCGTTCGTGGCCGGCGATCCCTGGTTCGCCGGCTGGTGCGGGGCGATGGTGAACATCTCCGACGTCGCCGCCATGGGCGGGCGCCCCCTCGCCATCGTGGATGCGGTGTGGGCCGATGGAGAGGACGGCGCGGCGCCGGTGCTGGAGGGCCTGCGCGCGGCCGCGCAGGCCTTCGGCGTGCCGCTGGTGGGTGGCCATTCCAACCTGAAGAGCGAACATGGCCAGCTTTCCGTCGCCATCCTCGGGCGGGCGAAAAAGCTGCTCACCTCCTTCGACGCCAAGCCGGGCGAAACGCTGATTGCCGCCGTGGACCTGCGCGGACGCTATCGCGAGCCCTTCGCCAATTGGGAAGCGGCCACCGCCGCGCCGCCCGCGCGCCTGCGCGGCGATATCGAACTGCTGCCGCAGATCGCCGAAGCCGGGCTGTCGCGCGCCGCGAAGGACATCAGCCAAGCCGGCATGATCGGCACCGCCGCCATGCTGGCGGAATGTTCCGGCATCGGCCTTGAGATCGACCTTGCCGCCATCCCCTGCCCCGCGGGCGTCGACCTCACGCGCTGGCTGCTGAGCTTTCCAAGCTTCGGCTATCTGCTGTCCGTCGCCCCCGCCGACGTGGATGCGGTGATCGCCCGCTTCACCGCGCGCGGCATCGCCGCCGCCGCCATCGGCACCGCCGTCGCGGGGCGCACCGTGGCGCTGAACCAGGGCGGCGCACGCGAGGTGATCTGGGATTTCGCCGCCCGTCCGCTCATCGGCTGCGGGCCGCTGGAGATCGCGTCATGAACGCCGCCTTTCCCTCCCCCGCCCGGACGCTGCGCATCGCGCTGCTCGCCCATTCCACCAATCCGCGCGGCGGCGTGGTGCATGCGCTGGAACTGGGGGATGCTTTGGCCCGCCTCGGCCACGAGGTGACGGTGCACGCGCCCGACGCGAAGGGAACCGGCTTCTTCCGCGAAACCCTGTGCCGCACGCTGAGCATCCCCGCCTCTCCGGTGGGCACGGATATGACGGAAATGGTGAAGATCCGCGTCGCGGATTATGTCCGCCATTTCGAGAACGCCGCCCACCGCGCCTTCGACATCTTCCACGCCCAGGACGGCATTTCCGGCAATGCGCTGGCGACCCTGAAGGAACAAGGCCTCATCCGCGCCTTCGCCCGCACGGTGCACCATGTGGACACCTTCGCCGATCGCGCGCTGATGGACCTTCAAACCCGCGCCATGGTGCACGCCGACCGCCTCCTGGTGGTGAGCCGCACCTGGCAGCAGGAGCTTTTCCAAAAGCTCGGCCGGCGTGCCGATATCGTCGGCAATGGCGTCGATACCGCCCGCTTCTCCCCCGTGCCCGATGGGCGGGAGGACGCCCTGCGCGCCTGCTTCGCCCTCGGCGCCGGGCCTGTCTTCCTCGCGGTCGGCGGGGTGGAGGCGCGCAAGAACAGCGTGCGGCTGCTGGAAGCCTTCGCGCGCGTCCATGCTGAGATTCCCACGGCGCAATTGGTGATCGCGGGCGGTGCCTCGCTGCTGGACCATCACAGCGAGCAGCACGCCTTCGCGCTTGCTCTGGAACGGCGCGCGCTGCCGCAGGGCGCCGTCATCCGCACGGGGCCGCTGGCGCAGGCGGACATGCCGGCGCTCTATCGCATCGCCGATACGCTCGCCTTCCCCTCGCTGAAGGAAGGCTTCGGCCTCGTGGTGCTCGAGGCCATGGCGAGCGGCGTGCCGGTGGCCACCTCGCGCATCGCGCCCTTCACCGAATATCTCGGCGCCGACGACGTCACATGGTGCGACCCGCTGGACATCATCTCCATCGCCGACGCGCTCCTGCGAACGCTCGATGCCACCACCCGCGCCCGCCTGATCGCCAATGGCACGCGGATCGCCGCCCGCCACGACTGGGCCGCAACGGCGCAGGCCCACCTTGCCGCCTATGCCCAGCTTCTGGCGCCCACCGATCTGGAGCCGATCCATGCCTGAAATGCGCTTCCACATCCGCTGGCCCGACGGGACGAAGGAGGCCTGCTATTCGCCTTCCCTCGTCATCAAGGACCATTTCGCCCCCGGCGAAAGCTATGCCCTCGCCGATTTCCTCGCGAAGAGCCGCGACGCCCTCACCACCGCCAGCGAGCGGGTGCGGGCGAAATACGGGATGCCCTGCTCCCTCGCGCTGGGCCAGCTCGCGCGCATCGAGGCCACCGGCCGCGCCTTTTCAACCCTTCCCGACGCCCGCGTCAGCATCGACGCCTTCGAAGACTGATCGGAGCCCCCATGACCACGACCCCCCTGCCCCACCACAGCGTCGTCATCATCGGCGGCGGACAGGCCGGCCTCTCCGCCAGCTCTTATCTGAGCGAAAGCGGCATCGACCATGTGATCTATGAGAAGAACCGCGTCGCCCACGCCTGGCGCGACCAAAGGTGGGATAGTTTTTGCCTGGTCACGCCCAACTGGCAATGCAAACTGCCCGGCTACGACTATCCCGGCCGCGACCCCGACGGCTTCATGAAGCGCGACGAGATCGTCGCCTATGTGGAGGAGTATGCCAAGCGCATCGCCGCCCCGGTGCGCGAGGGCGTCGGCGTCAACCGCCTGTCGCGGCAAGAGAACGGCCGCTTCCTGGTGGAAACCGCCGAGGGCGCCGTGACCGCAGGCGCGGTGGTGCTGGCGGTGGGTGGCTATCATGTGCCGAACGTGCCGCGCATGGGCGAGCGGCTGCCGGAAAGCATCGTGCAGGTGCATTCCTCCAAATATCGCCATCCCGGCCAATTGCCCGAAGGCGAGGTGCTGGTGGTGGGCTCGGGCCAATCCGGCTGCCAGATCGCGGAAGACCTGCATCTTGCGGGACGCAAGGTGCATCTCATCGTCGGCAGCGCGCCGCGTTGCCCGCGCGTCTATCGCGGCCGCGACAGCGTGGATTGGCTGGCGGACCTCGGCCAATACGACCTGCCGGTGGAGAAGCATCCACTGAAGGAGAAAGTCCGCAAGAAGGCGAACCATTATCTCACCGGACGCGACGGCGGGCGCGACATCGACCTGCGCCGCTTCGCCCTGGAAGGGATGAAGCTCTACGGCCGGCTGGAGGCGATCAGCGGCGGGCGCCTGCACTTGCGCGACGATCTCAAGCAGAATCTCGATTCCGCCGACGCGGTCTATAACGGCATCTGCGGGCTGATCGACAAGCACATCGCCGACGCCGGCATCGAGGCCCCGGCCGGCCCCCATTACAGCCCGCTCTGGCAGCCGGGCGAAGCGGTGCGCGACCTCGATCCCGTGGCCGCCGGCATCACGTCCGTCATCTGGGCCACCGGCTTTCATTCCGACTGGTCGTGGGTGGACCTGCCGATCTTCGATGGCGCCGGCTATCCCACCCACACGCGCGGCGTCACCGCCATGGACGGGCTCTATGTGCTCGGCCTGCCGTGGCTGCATTCCTGGGGCTCGGGGCGGTTCGTCGGGGTGGGGCGCGATGCGGCCTATCTCGCCGCTCGCATCGGCGAGCATCTCGGCGTGCGGCGGCGCGGGCCGGTGAAACTCGACCTCGCGATGTGATCGATGCGGCGCGGAGAACCCTCATGAGCATCGCCTTCCGCCTTCCGCTGCCGACAGGCTTCCTGCCGGGCGGCCTGTCGCTACCGGCGCTGCGCGCCGCCGATCCGCTGGCCGAGCCGATCCGCCTCGGTATGCCGCATCTCGCCTATGGCGGGCTGTCGGAAACCTGGCTGCTGAAGGAATTGGGCCATCGCCACTGGCAGTTGCTCGCCCGCAGCGCCGGGCGGGAGGTGCCGGATTTCCGCGATGCCGACGGCGCGACCGTCTATGCCGCCTTCATCGCGGTTTCGGTAAGCGATGCCGCCCTCGGCGCGTTTCGCGAGCATGACAACCTCGTGCTGCGCTCGCGCCTGGAGCGCATCTCGCGCACCCAGTTCGCGAGCCGGCATGAACTGCTGCGCGACGGCACGCCCATGGGCGCGGTGGAGATGACCTCCGTGTTCGTGAAGCGCAAAGAGGCGGGCCGCAATCGCGCCCTCTCCCGCGTCGGGCTCGCGGGCTTTCCCCCGCCGGCGGCAAGGCCCGGCCTCGCGCGTACGGCCGCATTGGCCGCAACCCTGCGCGCCGGCCGCTATGCTACGCATTTCGGCTTTGCCAATGATGCGCGCGAGACCGGCCTTGCGCTCACCGTTCGTCCCTGCCCGGCGCAGGATTTCAACGGCGCCGACTTCCTCTATTTCGCGTCCTTCCAGGCGTTCGTGGACCGCGCGGAATGGGAAGCAATGGAGGCCCCGGCCGGCCTGTTCACGGTGGCGCGGGACATGGTGTTCCATTCCAATGTGGAGATCGGCGAGGCGGTGCGCGTGACGGTGAAGGCGCGCCGCAGCGAAGGCGATCATCTGCTGCACTGGTGCGTGCTGTCGCGCGTGGCGGACGGCGCGCGCCTTGCCGACGTGTTCACCCGGCGCGCACCCGCCACCCTGGCCGAGGGCAAGACCGGCTGAGGGCAAGGCAACTGAGGACCGTAGCAATGGACACAGCCGGCGCGGCCCACCCTGGGAGCCGGCGCCGGCCGCCGTCGCGGGTGTCCCCGCCCGTGTCGGATCAGGCTTCCTTGAAGCCGTATTCCGGCGTGCCCTGCTCGGCGCCGTAATATTTATAGGGCAGGAACTTGCCGCTCATGGTGAGCTTCACACGGTCGCCCTTGGCATTGGCGAGACGCTCCATGTCGATGTCGAAATCGATCGCCGACATGATGCCGTCGCCGAACTCTTCCTCGATCAGCGCCTTGAACGCCGGGCCGTTGACCATCACCATCTCGTAGAAGCGGTAGATCAGCGGATCGGTGGGCGGCATGGGCATGCCGCGATAGGGCACTTCGTTGAGCATGCGCTCCTCGACCTCGGAGAGGCCGAACAGGTCCGCCGCCGCCTTGGCGAGGGGCTTCACCAGCTTCATCTGGCCGAGCAGCGCGCCCACCACCAGCATCGGCGCCATGCCGCCGATTTCATCGGTGATATACTTCCAGGTCCAGCCCTTCTCGCGCTTGATGTCGAGGATCTTCTCGGTGAGTTCTTCGCGCTTCATGGTCTTCTCCTTGAGTCTTAGCGTCACAAATAGGGGGATCACGCGGCCCTGATATCGCCGTCGGGCAAAGGCGAGGGGGACGCGGTGGGACGCACCACCGGGGGATGGCGGTGGTCGTATCCGGCGGGGTGCTGGTCCTTGAAGGTCTTCGAGCGCTCCACCAGGAAGTCGATGAGATGATTGCGCACGGCGTAGAAATCGCCCTGCTTGTGGATGTCGAGGCGCCGACGCTCGCGCGGCAGCGGGTTCTGCACGATCTCGGCGATGGTGGCGTCGGGGCCGTTGGTCATCAGCACGATGCGGTCGGCGAGATAGATCGCCTCGTCCACGTCGTGGGTGATCATGAACACGGTCTGCCCGGTCTCCAGGCAGATGCGGCGCACCTCGTCCTGCAGCGTGCCGCGGGTGAGAGCGTCGAGCGCGGAGAAGGGTTCGTCCATCAGCAGCATCTTGGGCTCGATGGAGAGCGCGCGGGCGATGCCGACGCGCTGCTTCATGCCGCCCGAGAGTTCCGAGGGACGCTTGTTCTCCGAGCCCTTCAGGCCCACCACCTCGATGAAGCGCATGGCGTGGTCGCGCACCTGCGCCCGGCTCCAGCGCTTGTGGCGGGAAGAGACCGCATAGGCGACGTTGCCCAGCACGGTCTTCCACGGCAGCAGGGCATGGCCCTGGAAGATCACCGCGCGATCGAGCGCCGGCCCCTCGATGGCGGTGCCGTCCACCACCACGGCGCCGTCGTCCGGTTTATCGAGACCGGAGAGGATGTTCAGCACCGTGGTCTTGCCGCAGCCGGAATGGCCGATGATGCAGGCGAACTCGCCCTTGTTCATGGAGAACCACAGGTCCTCGAACACCGTGGTGGTGCGTCCGCCCGCCGCCTGGAAGCGGCGGGAGATGCCTTCGATGGAAACATAGCGGGGCTGGGTCATGCGCCTCACTCCGGAAAGGTGACGAGGCGGGCGACGTAGGCGAGGATCTGGTCGAGCAGCATGCCCATCACGCCGATCACCAGGATGGCGATGATCACGTTGGTGATGGAGAGGTTGTTCCACTCGTTCCAGACGAAATAGCCGATGCCGGTGCCGCCCACGAGCATCTCGGCTGCCACGATCACCAGCCAGGCGATGCCGATGGAAATCCGCATGCCGGTGAGGATGGTGGGCGCGGCGGCGGGCAGGATCACGGTGAAGGCGCGCTTGAACGGCCCCACCTCCAGGGTGCGCGCCACGTTCAGCCATTCCTTGCGCACACTGGCGACGCCGAACGCGGTGTTCAGCAGCATGGGCCAGATCGAGCAGATGAAGATGACGAACACCGCCGAGGTATCGCTGTCCTTGATGGTGTAGAGCGCCAAAGGCATCCAGGCCAAAGGCGAGATGGGCTTGAGCACCTGAATGAACGGATCAAGCGCCTTGCTCATCAGCGGCGACATGCCGATGACGAAGCCGAGCGGGATCGCCACCAGGACCGCGATGCCATAGCCCAGCAGCACCCGGCCGAGGGAATAGGCGAGCTGTAGGCCGACACCCTTGTCGTTCGGCCCCTTGTCATAGAACGGATCGGTGAGAACGTTCCAAAGCCCGGCGCCCACGTCCACCGGGCTCGGCAGCGCCGATTTGCCGGTGGAGGCGGTCAGACCCATCAGCTTGGCATATTCCGGGTCCATGCCCGACGCGGCACCCGTCCCGGCCCCGCCGAAGCCGGCGGTGCTCCCCTGCCAGACCAGCAGGAGAGCGACCAGGAGAAGCACCGAAACGAGCGCGGCACGCAAAGTCAAAGTCGACGACATCAGCTCAAGTCCGCTTGATGGCGAAGCTCTCGACATAGGCGTCGGGCTTGGCGGGATCGAACGGCTTGCCCATCACGACGATGGTCTTGGTGGGGGCCGGCGGGGTGAGGCCCATGTCCTTCATCACCGAGGCGCATTCGGTGGCGAGGAACACCTGCTTGGCGATGCCGGCATAATCCACCTCGCCCTTCACCTGGCCCCAGCGCTTCATCTGGGTGAGGATCCAGATGGCGAAGGAATCATACGGGAAGGGCTCGAAGGAAACCCGGTTCGGGTCCTTCTTGATGTTGCCGAGCCCGTCCGCATAGGTGCCGGTGAGCACCTGCTCCAGCACGATCGGGGGCGCGTTGAGATAATTGGCCGGGGCGATGGCGTTGGCGATTTCCTTGCGGTTCTCCGGCTTCTGGGCATAGGCGCTGGCATCGATGATGGCGCGCAGGAGAGCCGCATAGGTGTTGGGATTGGTGGTCACGAACTCCCTGCTGGCGGAGAACGAGCAGCAGGGATGGCCGTCCCAGATTTCCTTCGACAGGATGTGGATGAAGCCGACCCCGTCATAGACCGCGCGCTGGCAGACATTGTCCGGCGCCAGGAAGCCGTCGATGTTCTCGGCGCGCAGATTGGCGACCATCTCCGGCGGCGGCACCGAGCGGAGCTGCACGTCCGCGTCGGGATCGACGCCGTGCTCCGCCAGATAATAGCGCAGCAGGTAATTGTGCATGGAATAGTCGAACGGGATCGCGAGCTTGAAGCCCTTCCAGTCCTTCGGGTCGCGCTTGTCCTTGTGCTTCATCGCCAAGGTGATGCACTGGCCGTTGATGTTCTCGATCGCCGGCACGGAAAACGGAATGGGATTGGAGCCGAGACCCATCGATATCGCGATGGGCATGGGCGAGAGCATGTGGGCGGCGTCGTATTCCTTATTGATGGTCTTGTCGCGCACCACCGCCCAGCCGGCGGTCTTCACCACGTCCACGTTCAGGCCCTGCTTGGTGTAGAAGCCGAGCGGGTGCGCCATGATGATGGGGGTGGCGCAGGTGATCGGAATGAAGCCGACCTTGAGATCCTTCTTCTCGATCGGCCCGGTGCCCTGGGCGAACGCTTCGGTGATCGCCCCCATGGGCAGGAAGGGGGCGAGCGCCGCGGCCACCGTGGTGCCGCCGATGGCTTTCAGGAAGGCGCGGCGCTGAACCTCTTGGGGAAACAGGGCCTGCAACATGGTCTTCTCGACCACGCTGCCATAGCGCGCCTCTTCGGAGGCGCGGGCAGCCGCCTCGTGTTCCGCCGCCGAGCGGTGCCGGCCGCACGCGCAGCCGGAAAACAAACGGGAAAAGCGCCGGAAGGTGTCTTTGCTCGTCATGGACCGCCTCGTTCGCTGTGGGCCTGGAGAAACGCGCTCCCCCTGACGTTAAGCAAGGCGCGTGCCAGCGCGACGGGTCTCGATTTACGCTGCGCAATCAAAGGCCTGGAAAGGTGGCTGGATTTACGAATTTTCGTGAATTATGATTTTTCGTAATTCAACTCGCGAAATCTCGTAAATGGACACCCTGGATCTCCCCCAACTTCCGCGCTTCGGACCGTTCGGCCCCGCCTTCGATGCGGGGATCGAGGCGGAACTGGCGGTCGACACCGAAACCGCGCGCATCCTTGATGCCAATCCCGCCGCCTGCCGCCTGCTGGGCCATGCCCGCGAGGCGCTCAAGACCATGCAGATCTTCGACCTGCATCCCGGGCAGGCCTCGACCGTGGTGGTGTTCACCCAGGCGGTGATGGATCGCGGCGCCCACTGGACGCGGTCGCTGACGCCCCATCATGCGGATGGGCGCCCGCTGCGGCTGGAATATGCCGGCATCCAGGTCTCAAGCCCGCGCGGCCGCACGTTGCTCATCACGCTGCATGATCTCGATGCCCGGCATCGCCGGGACATCGACGCGGACGCCGATTCCTTCATGCGCGAGGGCATCGCCGAATGGCAGCGGGTGGACCGCTTCTTCCGCGATATCGAGCGTGAGAACCGCCTCATCCTCCATGCGGTGGGCGAAGGCATCTATGGGGTGAATTCGGAGGGCAAGACCACCTTCGTCAATCCCGCCGCCGAGCAATTGCTCGGCTGGACGGCGGAGGAGCTGATCGGCCGCGACATGCACACCATGGTGCATCATCACCACCACGACGGCAGCCCCTATCCCCACAAGACCTGCCCGATCTATGCGGCATTCCGCGACGGGGCGGTGCACCGGGTGGAGAACGAGGTGTTCTGGCATCGCTCGGGCAAGCCGGTGTGGGTGGAATATACCTCGACGCCGATCCGCGACCGGGGCGTGCTGATCGGCGCGGTGGTTGCGTTCCGCGACGTGACGCAGCGGCGCGAGGCCGACGACAGGCTGCGCGCCGCGCTCGCCGAGGTGGATAGCCTGCGCGAGCGGCTGGAGATGGAGAATGCCTATCTCCAGGAGGAAATCCGCGCCGAGGGCAGCCATCGCGGCATCATCGGCCGCAGCGAGGCCATCAAGAAGGTGCTGCGCCAGGTGGAATTGGTGGCCCCCACCGAGGCGAGCGTGCTCATCACCGGGGAATCCGGCACCGGCAAGGAATTGATCGCCCGCGCCATCCACGAGGCCAGCGACCGGCGCGAGCGCCCGTTGATCCGGGTGAATTGCGCGGCGATCCCACGCGAATTGTTCGAGAGCGAATTCTTCGGCCATGCCCGCGGCGCCTTCACCGGCGCGCTGCGCGACCGCATCGGCCGGTTCGAACTGGCCGACCATGGCACGCTGTTTCTCGACGAGGTCGGCGAAATCCCGCTGGAGCTGCAGAGCAAGCTGCTGCGGGTGCTTCAGGAGGGCCAGTTCGAGCGGATCGGCGAGGAACGCACCCGCTCGGTGGACGTGCGCATCATCGCCGCCACCAATCGCGACCTGAGGGCCGAGGTGCGGGCCGGGCGGTTCCGCGAAGACCTGTTCTATCGCCTCAATGTGATGCCCATCGAATCCGCATCGCTGCGCGAGCGGCGCGAGGACATTCCCGCCCTCGCCCTGCATTTTCTGGGCGGGGCGGCGCGCAAGCCGCACGCCGGGGCGCTGCAATTGAGCGAGGGCGACATGCGCAAGCTCGTCGCCTACGACTGGCCGGGCAATGTGCGCGAGCTGCAAAACGTGATCGAGCGCGGCATCATTCTCGCCCGCAACGGTCGCCTCACCATCGATCTGCCGGAGCCCCACGCCGATGCCGCGCCGTCTCCGGTGGCCGGCGGCGGCGAAGCCCTGGAGACCGAGGAGGAGCGGCGCGGACGCCATCGCGCCAGCATCCTCGCCGCATTGGAAGCCTCGGGCGGCAAGGTTTCGGGTCCCGGCGGCGCGGCGGAACGGCTCGGCCTCAAGGCCACGACGCTGGCTTCGCGCCTGAAGACGCTCGGCATTACGCCGCCCAAGGCGCAAGGCCGGCGCAGCCTCTGACGGCGGAAGGCGGGGGTCGGGGCCAACGGCCCCGGTTCCTTTGACCGGTCCCGAGCGGGTGTCGCTCAGACGCCGCGCGGGCTTGGAGCGAGGCTTGGGACCATGGCCGATGCGCCTTGCCCATCGGCCATGGCTGTTATTCCGCCGCGGCGCGGCGGCGGCGGTCCTTGGGGGTGGCGGGCTCGAACAGGGCCCGGCACTCCTCGGCGGTCAGCGGCTCGCCGAACAGCACGCCCTGGGCGAACTCGCAGCCGAAGCGAGCCATCTCGGTGGCTTCGCCTTCCCGCTCCAGGCTCTCCGCCACGACTTCCATGCCGAGCTGGTGGGCCAGCGAAACGATGGAGCCGACGATGATCGGGCGGGCGGTGCGCGCCGCCCCCTTGGCGCTGTCGCGCACGAAGCGCTGGTCGATCTTGATGGTGTCGAACGGGAAGCGCTGGAGATAGGCGAGCGCCGACTGGCCGGTGCCGAAATCGTCCAGGCACAGCCCGGCGCCGAGTTCGCGGATGCGGGCGAGCATCACCGCCGCATATTCCGGATTTTCCATCACCAGGCTCTCGGTGACTTCCAGCTTCAGCGTGCCGGGCGCGACCGCATTGCGCGCCAGCACGGCCTTGAGATCCTGAATCAGGTCGTGCCGCAGCAATTGCCGCGAAGAGACGTTGGCATGCATGAACAGCGGCGGGTCGACGCGCACCATGCGCTGCCACTGCCCGAGCTGGCGCGCCGCATGTTCCAGCGCGAACAGGCCGAGATCGAGGATCAGCCCGCTTTCCTCGGCGACGGACAGGAAGTCGGACGCGGCCAGTTCCCCAAGCGTGGGATGGCGCCATCGCATGAAGGCTTCGAAGCCGCCGATGGCCCGGTCGTGCATGCGCACGATCGGTTGGTAGCGCATGAAAATCTCGTTGCGCTCCAGCGCCTGGCGCAGATCGTTCTCCAGCGAGACATGGTCGATCTTCTGCTGGCGCATGGCCGGGCGGAACACCTCGATGCGGTCGCCGCCGATGCGCTTGGCATAATACATGGCGAGTTCCGCGTCCTTCAGCACCTCGCTGCGCTTGCTCTGCTCCTGGCCGGGCAGGACAAGGCCGATGGAGGCGGTGATGAACACTTCCTTCTCGGCGAAGGTGATGGGCGCGCGCAGCGAGCGGCGCATGGTGTCGGCGAAGGTGGTGATGCGCTCGGGATCGCGCTCCGACATGAGGATCATGCCGAACTGGTCGCCGGAAATGCGCGCCAGCGTATCCTGCGGCTTCATCAGGCGCATCAGGCGGCGGGCCACCGTGAGCAGGATGGAATCGCCCACCCCCATGCCGACCGAGACGTTCACCTGCTTGAAGCGGTCGAGGTCGATCACCATCACGGTCGGGCGCAGGCTCTCGTCCAGCTTGGCGAAGGTCAGCGCCTGGTCGAGCCGGTCGAGGAACAGCTCGCGATTGGGCAGGCCGGTGAGATTGTCGCGCACCGCGTCGTGCAGCAGGCGCTCGGCGGCGACGCGCTCGCCGGTCACGTCGATGAGGGTGCCGATGCAGCGCACCACCTCGCCGTCCGCGCCCACCACCGGACGGGCGCGCAGGTTGAAGGTCATGTAATGGCCGTCGATGGCGCGCAGGCGGAAATCCTGGTCGATGCGGCCGCGCCGCTGCTCGATGATGCCGTCGAGCGTGGCGCGGAAGCGGTCGCGGTCGGCGGGGTGCAGCACCTCCAGCCAGCCGGCGGCTTCGGTCTCCAGCGAGCGGCGCTTGAGGCCGAGCGCCTCTTCCGCCTCGGGGGAGGTGTAGATGCGGTCGCTGTCCACATCCCAGTCCCACACGATATAGCCCGAGCCCGCCAGCGCCAGCGCGCGGCGTTCCAGATCGGAGGTGGAGCCCTGCACCGCGCCGAGGCCGGCGAAGGCGTGCTGCATCACCGTGAAGCCGATCAGCATGACGATCAGCACCAGGCCGCCCGACAGCGCCGGGGCGACGAGATCGTTGGTCACGAGGCCGCCCACCGTGAGCCCAGCCATCACCACCCACACCACCAGCAGCAGCCAGGTGGGGATGATCAGCACCGCGCGGTCATAGCCGTGCTGGGACAGCCAGATCACCACCCCGAGCCCGGCCACCGCAACCGCCAGCAGTGAGAGGCGGGCGATGCCGGCGGCCATCGGCGCATCGGCGAGCGCCACCGCCACCAGCGCCGCCAGAAAGGCGAGCCAGCCGACCGCGACGTGCATGTAGCGCACGTGCCAGCGGTTGAGGTTGAGATAGGCGAACAGGAACACCAGCAAGGTGGCGGTGAGGATCGCCTCGCCCGCCGCGCGCCAGAATTGCTCGGCGATGGGGGAGAGGCCGAACACCTTGGACCAGAAGGAGAAATCCAGCCCGATATAGCCCAGCACCGCCCACGCCAGCGCGGCGGCGGCGGGGAACATCACCGAGCCCTTGACCACGAACAGGATGGTCAGGAACAGCGCCAGCAGGCCGGCGATGCCGATGACGATGCCATGGTACAGGGTGAAGCTGTTGACCTTGTCCTTATAGGCGTTGGGTTCCCACAGATAGAGCTGGGGCAGGTTCGGGCCGGTCAGTTCCGCCACCAAAGTGACGGTCGAGCCGGGGTCCAGCGTGATGGTGAACACATCGGCGTCGGGCGCGGCCTCGCGCTCCGGCTTGAAGCCCTGGCTCGGGGTGAGCGCGAGGATGCGGCGGTTGCCGAGGTCGGGCCAGAACAGGCCGGAGCCCACCATGCGGTAGAACGGCGCGACGATCAGCCGGTCCACCTGCTCGTCGGTATTGTTGGAAAGGGCGAAGGTGACCCAATAGCCCTGGGGCCGCCCGTCCGTCGTGCGCACCTCGATGCGGCGCACGACCCCGTCGGCGCCTGGCGCGGTGGTCAGTTGGATGCGGTCGTTGTCGGTGTGCTGGCGTTCGACCGCGGGCAGGAGGTCCGTAACCTTGGCATCGAGACGGACGGCGATGGTCTCGACCGCGCGCGCCGATGGCGCACCGAGCCCGAGAACCGCCAACAGTGCGATGCAAAAGACGATCGTAGAACGCAACGGCACACCTCCGCACCCGGCAGTCCGCCGGGCCGAACGCCCATGACTAGCCCCGCCGTGCGGCGCGAGCAAGGCACAGCCGACGCTGGGCCTGCTGCATTGCATCAGGATCGGGCGTTTTCCCCTCACGCGACGGTGAGCATGATTTTGCCGATATGGGCGCTGGTGTCCATGCGCGCGTGCGCCTCGCTCGCCTTCTCCAAGGGGAAGGTGCAATCGATCAGCGGCCGCACCGCGCCGGCGGCAATCAGCGGAATCACGTGCTGTTCCAGCGCGCTGGCAATCGCCGCCTTGTCCGCCACCGGGCGCGCGCGCAGCGTCGAGCCGGTGTGCGTCAGGCGCTTCAGCATCAGGCGCATGAAGTCGATATTCACCTTCGAGCCGTCCTGGAAGGCGATCTGCACGATCCGCCCCTCCACCGCCGCGGCCTCGTAATTGCGCTGGATGTAGGCGCCACCCACCACGTCGAGAATCACGTTGGCACCCTTGCCGCCGGTCATGCTCTTCACCTCGGCGACGAAATCCTGGGTCTTGTAGTCGATGGCGAGGTCGGCGCCGAGCTTCAGGCAGGCCGCGCACTTCTCGGCCGAGCCGGCGGTGGTGATGACGGTGGCGCCGAACGCCTTGCCGAGCTGGATCGCCGTGGTGCCGATGCCCCCCGTGCCGCCATGGACCAGCAGGGTTTCCCCGCGTTTGAGGCCGGCGCGGTCGAATACATTGCTCCACACGGTGAAGAAGGTTTCCGGAACGGCCGCCGCCTCCACCATGGAGAGGCCGGCGGGCACCGGCAAAGCGGTCGCCTCATGGCTCAGGCAATAGTGCGCATAGCCGCCGCCGGTGACCAGCGCGCAGACCGCGTCGCCCAGCTTGAAGCGGGTCACCTCGGCGCCCAGCGCCACGACGATGCCGGCGATCTCCAGGCCCAGAATGTCGGAGGCGCCGGGAGGGGCGGGATAGAGCCCGCGCCGCTGCACCACGTCGGGGCGGTTCACCCCGGCGGCTTCCACCTTCACCAAAATCTCCCGCGCGCCGGGCACCGGCATGGGCCGTTCGCCCGGCACCAGCACCTCGGGGCCGCCGGGGGCGGTGATATTGATGGCCATCATGGTGGCGGGAAGGTCGGCGGGAAGGGGCTGTGTCATGGCGCGGTTCCGGAAAGGGGCGGGAGGCGCCCGACCGTGACGGTGCGGGACGGGGACGGACGGTTCCCTTGCGCGTCCAGGCGCAAGAACCGGTGCGCCTCTCCTATCCCATGCGCGGGCGGTGAAAAACGGAAAGATGGACGCGCCCGGCGCAAGCGGCTTTTATGCCGAGGGCTGATGATGCTGCCGTTGCGCCATGTGAGCGAACCCGCCCGATCCGCAAGGCCTCAAGGAGTGCGCGCCATGGACGAAGACCGGCCCATTGCCCCGCAACCGACGCCGGTGCTAGCCCCGGCTGACCTCGACCGCCTCTCGGTGGACGAGATCGACGCGCGCATCGCATTGATGCGCGAGGAGATCGGCCGGCTGGAGCGGGCGAAGGCGGCGAAGCTCGCCTCGCGCGATGCCGCCCATTCGGTCTTCAAGTTCTGACGGGGCGGTGAATGCCGCCCCTCGCAGGCAGCGCTCTGGACGCAGGCAGGGCTTCAGGCATGGCAAAGCCGGCTCGAACGAGCCGGCGCAAAGCGCGGCGGCAGATGCCGCGCAGATCTTGGAACCGGTGCGACCGAGCCCCGCAGGACGCGGCGCCGCACCCCGTGCGATCAGCCCTTGAGCAGGCCACCGAACTTGTTCTTGAAGCGGGAAACACGGCCGCCGCGGTCGAGCAGCTGCTGGGTGCCGCCGGTCCAGGCCGGGTGCGTACGGGGATCGATATCGAGCTGAAGGCTGTCGCCCTCCTTGCCGAAGGTCGACCGCGTCGTGTACTCGGAACCGTCAGTCATCACCACCTTGATGAAATGGTAATCGGGGTGAACGTCGCTCTTCATGGGTTGCGTCCTTCTCGCCGCGCCGAGCATGCAAGCCCGCAGCGGTATGAATTCGTTTCCTGAGGGAATGAGGCGGGTCTATAACCGAGAGCATCCGTTGACACAAGCCGACACCGCACTGGAACCCGCCGTCGATCCCGCCAAAACGGCAAAGAGCCGCCGCAGCATCAGCCCGCTGATCGCGCTTGGCCCCTATATCCTGCGCTATCGCGCACGGGTATTCGGCGCGCTTGCGGCCCTCACCATCGCCGCGCTCGCCACCCTGGCGACCCCCGTGGCGGTGCGGCGCATGATCGATTACGGCTTCGCCGCCGACCATGCCGGATTGATCGACCGCTATTTCGCGGTGCTGATCGTGGTGGTGGCGGTGCTCGCGCTCGCCTCCGCCTCCCGCTATTACCTCGTGACCACGCTCGGCGAGCGGGTGGTGGCGGATCTGCGGGCCGCCGTGTTCGCCCGCCTCACCACGCTCGACGGCACCTTCTTCGATACCGCGCGGGCCGGCGAACTGACCTCACGGCTGGTGGCCGACACCACGCAGATCAAGTCGGCGGTCGGCTCCTCCGCCTCGGTGGCGCTGCGCAATTTGTTCATGTGCATCGGCGCCGTGATCATGATGGTGGTGACGAGCCCACGCCTCTCCGGCCTGGTGCTGATCGTCATTCCGCTGATCGTGCTGCCGCTGGTGGCCTCCGGCCGCAAGGTGCGGGCCCGCTCGCGGGCGGCGCAGGACACGCTGGCGGACGCCTCCGCCTATGCCTCCGAAGTCATCGGCGCCATGCGCGCGGTCCAGGCCTCCACCGCCGAGGGCGCGGCGCGCGCCCAATTCGACCGGGCGGTGGAAAAGTCCTTCGATGCCGCGCGCGGCGCCACCGCCGCCCGCTCCCTGCTCACCGGCGTCATCATCTTTTTGGTGTTCTCCAGCGTGGTCGGCGTGCTGTGGGTGGGCGCCCAATCGGTGCTCAACGGCACCATGACCTCGGGCCAGCTCAGCCAATTCCTGCTGTTCGCCGTGCTGGCGGCGAGCGGGCTCGGGGAATTGTCGCAGGTGTGGGGCGAGGTCTCCGCCGCCTCCGGCGCCGCCGAGCGCATCGGCGAGCTGCTGAAGGAAGAGCCCAAGGTGAAGACCCCCGCAGCCCCGGTGCCGCTGGGCCGGGTGTCCGGCGCCATCCGCTTCGAGCATGTCGGCTTCACCTATCCGACGCGGCCCCATTCCCCGGCGCTGCGCGACGTGTCGTTCGCCATCCGGCCCGGCGAGCGGGTGGCCCTGGTGGGGCCCTCGGGCGCCGGCAAGAGCACCGTATTCCAGTTGCTGGAGCGCTTCTACAGCCCGCAGAGCGGCGCCATCCTGCTGGACGAGACCGATGTCGCCCTGTGCGACCCGGTGGCGGTGCGCGCCAATATCGCCTTGGTGCCGCAGGAGGTGGCGATCTTCGCCGATACGGTGCGCGAGAACATCCGCCTCGCCCGGCCGCAGGCGAGCGATGCCGAGGTGGAGGCCGCCGGCCGCGCCGCTTTGGTGGATGAATTCATCACCCGCATGCCGGACGGCTGGGACACGATGGTGGGCGAACGGGGCGTGACGCTCTCGGGCGGCCAGCGCCAGCGCATCGTGATCGCCCGCGCGATCCTGCGCGCCGCCCCCATCCTGCTGCTGGACGAGGCGACGAGCGCGCTCGATGCCGAAAGCGAAACCCTGGTGCAGACGGCGCTGGAACGCTCCATGGAGGGGCGCACCACGCTCGTCATCGCCCATCGCCTCGCCACCGTGCTCTCCGCCGACCGCATCCTGGTGATGGAGGACGGGCGCATCGTCGACGAGGGCACCCATGCCGAGCTGGTGATGAAGGGCGGGCTCTATGCCCGCCTCGCGGCCCTGCAGTTCAACACGGCGGCCTGAGTTCGCTCCGGTCCGAGAGCGGGGCCTCAGCCGACCACCAGATCCGCCACCTCGGGGTGGCGGCTCGCCCATGCCGCCATGAAGGAGCATTGGGTCACCGCCTTGTGCCCGTCGGCGCGGATGTGCGCGAACACCCCCTTGGCGAGGCGCGAGCCGACGCCCTGGCCGGAGAGCGCCTGCGGGACCTCGGTATGGGTGAGGGTCACGATGTCGCCCTCCAGCTTGTAATAGGCCAGCGCCAATTCATCCCCCACCTTCAGCTCGAAGCGATTCAGGGCGGGATTGTGCGTGACGGACGAGTCCATGGGGGCTCCGTGCGATTCGTGTCGGAAGACGACCGCAAGCATAGGGCCGATCGCGCCGGGCGCGCAGCACCCGGCCACCCTCCTCGCGGCGATTTGCGCGGATTGCGCACCTCGCCACCTGAGTGCAGGGGGGATGCCGCGCCCTCAGCCCGGCGCCGTCCATTCCATGCGCCAGATCGCCCGGCCGGACATGGGGTTCTCCCCGGCCCGCGCGATGACGAAGCCGAGGCGGGTGTAGAAGGCGACCGCGCGGGGATTGTCCTGGTTCACATCCAGCGCGATGCCGCAGGGCGCGCGCCGCTTGGCCGCGTCCATCAGCGCCTCGGCCGCGCCCTTGCCCCAATAGGCCGGCGCCACCGCGAGCTGGTCGAGATAGCCGGTGGCGGGAGCGATCGCGACGAAGCCGGCCGGCGCGGCTTGCGCATCCAGCGCCACATGGATTTCCGCGCCCCCGCCGATGAGCTTTTCCACATGATCCAGAAACCACGGGCGCCGCGCCTCGAAATCGATGTCCGGCATGGTCTTGGCCCAGGTCGCGACCCAGAGGTCCGCGAGCGCCGGCAGATGGGCGGGAAGGAAGGGAACGACGGTGAAAGACGGGGCCATGACGGGTCCGCGCGGGAGGGCGATGGGCCAGTCTATCGCGCCTTGGCCGCCCGTGCAGGCATCAGATCAAAGTAAGGGCACGCGCTGCCTCAAGTTTCGGCGTGCCGCCCTTGGGGCAATGTGAAAGCTTAGCCCGACGCAGCAAGGCCGAGGGTTTGGCACATGAATGATATGAGCTTCGCGCAGTGGAAATCGGCGGCAGCGGCCCTCAGCTTCCGGACCCAAGTGTTCATCGACGGCAAGACGGCGCCTGCGGCCTCCGGCGAGACTTTCGCGGCGACCAATCCCGCCACCGGGCAGGTGCTGGCCCACGTGGCGAGCGGCGGTGCGGCGGACATCGACCGCGCGGTGGCCTCGGCGCGCAGATCGTTCGAATCGGGCGTGTGGTCGCGCGCCGCGCCGGCCGAGCGCAAGGCGGTGCTGCTGAAGCTCGCCGATTTGATGCGCGCCAACCGAGTGGAACTTGCTTTGCTCGATAGCCTGGACATGGGCAAGCTGGTGGTGGAAGCCGCCAGTATCGACGTCACCAATGCCTCCGGCGTGTTCCAATGGTATGGCGAGGCGATCGACAAGGTCTATGACGAGGTGGCCCCCACGGCCCCCGGCGACCTCGCCTTGGTGCGGCGCGCCCCGCTCGGCGTGGTGGGCGCCGTGGTGCCCTGGAATTTCCCGCTCGACATGGCCTCCTGGAAATGCGCGCCGGCTCTCGCGGCGGGCAACAGCGTGGTGCTGAAGCCGGCGGAGCAATCCGCCTTCTCCGCCTTGCGGCTCGCGGAACTCGCCATCGAGGCCGGGCTGCCCGAGGGCGTGCTCAATGTGGTGCCGGGATTTGGCGAGACCGCCGGCCGCGCGCTCGGCCTGCACATGGATGTGGACGTGCTCGCCTTCACCGGCTCGACGGAAGTGGGCAAGTATTTCCTGGAATATTCCGGCCAGTCCAACATGAAGCAGGTCTGGCTGGAGTGCGGCGGCAAAAGCCCCAATCTGATCTTCGCCGATTGCGCCGATCTCGACGCCGCCGCCGACATGGCCACCTCGGGCATCTTCTTCAACCAGGGCGAAGTGTGCTCGGCCAATTCGCGGCTGCTGGTGGAGCGCTCGATCCACGATGCCTTCGTCGAGAAGATGATCGAGCGCGCCGGCAAGGTCGCCCCCGGCGATCCGCTCGACCCCTCATCCACCATGGGCGCCATGGTGGATGCCAAGCAGACCGAGCGGGTGATGTCCTTCATCGCCGAGGGCAAGAAGACCGCCCAATTGGTGCAGGGCGGCGAGCAGGTGACCCTCAACGGCAGCGGCTGCTATGTGACGCCCACCATCTTCGCCGGCGTCACGCCCAAGGATCCGCTGGCGCAGGAGGAGATCTTCGGGCCGGTGCTCGCCATCACGCCGTTCGACAGCGAGGCGGAAGCGGTGGCCATCGCCAACGACACCATCTATGGCCTCGCCGCCTCGGTGTGGACCGACAATCTCTCCCGCGCCCACCGCGTCGCCGACAAGCTGCGCGCCGGCACGGTCTCGGTGAACACCATGGACGCCACCACGCCCATGACGCCGTTCGGCGGCTTCCGCCAATCCGGCTTCGGGCGCGACCTCTCGCTCCACGCGCTGGACAAATATACCGGGCTGAAGACCATCTGGATCAAATATACCGCCTGATCCCCTCCCGCGCCGGTCGACGGGCGGCCGGCGCGGACATCGGCCCTGAACTTCTTCGGAATTTTGAATTTCGGGCGCAGAACACGCGGAATTCGCCGCTTGTCCGCGCCGTTCTTCCGCGCCGGGCCGATGTTTCACATGAAACATTTACCGAAAACACAGGCTTTGCGGGCGCTCCCGGGGCCTGAAACCCGCCCTTGAAAATTCCCGCTTGAATTCCTCTCCGGAAGCCGGTGGATGGCGAAAAGCGCTTGCGGCGCTTCGGTTCGCATGGGGAGACGGGCAGATGAGTGCAGAGGGTCACGATGGGTTGCCGCTTACGGGCATCAAGGTTCTCGACCTGTCGCGCATCCTCGCCGGCCCTTGGTGCGCCATGGTCCTCGCCGACCTCGGCGCCGACGTCATCAAGGTGGAACATCCCACGAGAGGCGACGATACCCGCGACTGGGGCGTACCCACCGCCGGCACCAACACCTCCTATTTCGACAGCGTCAACCGCAACAAACGCTCCATCGGCGTCGATCTCGCAACCCCGGAAGGGCTCAGCATCGTCAAGGCCTTGGCCCGCGAAAGCGATGTGGTGGTGCAGAATTTCAAGACCGGCGGGGCCGAGAAACTCGGCCTCGGCTACGCGCAATTGCGCGCCGAAAATCCCGGCCTGATCTATTGCTCCATCGCCGGATATGATTCCGACGGACCGGAAGCCTCAAGGCCCGGATACGATCTGGTGGTCCAGGGCGAAACCGGCCTGATGGCCCTCAATGGCGAGCCCGGCCGCCCCCCGTTGAAGTTCGGCGTGGCGGCGGTGGATCTGTTCACCGGCCAGTTCGCCGCCCAGGCGGTTCTGGCCGCCCTGTTCGCCCGCACCCGCACGGGACAGGGCCGCGAGGTGGAACTCGCGCTCTATGATTGCGGCATCGCGCTGACCTCCTATTACGGCCTGGAAGCCTTGGCCCGACAGGCGGACTTGCCGCCGGTGGGAAATGCCCATCCCTCCATCGTGCCCTATGGCGTGTTCCCCACCGCCGACGGGCCGATCGTCATGACTGTCGGCAACAATGCCCAGTATCGGCGCTTCTGCGAGCGCGTGATCGAGCGCATGGACCTGTTCGAGGATCCCCGTTTCGCCACCAATCTCGACCGCGCCCGCAACCGCGCCATCCTGGTGCCGCTGGTGGATGCCGAACTCTCCCGCTGGCCGCGCGAGGCCCTGCTGGCGCGCCTCAACGCGACCGGCATTCCCTGCGGCGAGGTGCTTGGATTGCATGCCGCTCTCACCTCCGAGCGCGCGCGTGCTGCCGGCCTGGTGGTCGAGGCGCAGGACGTGCCGCAAGCAGCTGAGGACGGCGAGACCGGCCCGCGGGTGCTGGCGCCGCCCTATCGCCTTGACGGCACGCGCCTGCCGGTGCGCCGCATGCCGCCGGGCCTCGGCACATCGAGCGCCGCCATCCTCGCCGACCGCCTCGGCTATGGCCCGGAAGAACGCGCGGCCCTGGCCGCCAAGGGCATCATCCGCTGATCTCAGGAGAGGGCGTCAAGGCGGGGCCGGAATGGCGCAGAAGCAAGCCGTCCCGTGCAAATGGTGGAACAGTCTTCATAACCGCCCCCTCGGGGCGTCCGCCCCTGTCGGTCCGTCGTTTCGAGATGAGCGCCTTCCTGTCGCCGCAATGCGTCTCTATACACCAAGGCCTCAGCAGTGGCGCCGGAGACGGCGACCTGGGGGACGGACGGATGTACTCCGACCCCGGAGCATAGCTTGAGACAGGGAGCCCCGCGTCAGCGGGGCTTTTTTGTTGTCTACACGCCTGTCGCACCTTTGCCTCTACGGCACGCCCCTCATTCCGCCGGGGCGAGGGGCGGCGTGGCGCGTCCCATTCCCGCCTCGGGCGCAGTGCGTGACGGACGGCGGCGCAGGCGGTCGAGCAACAGATAGACCACCGGCGTGGTGTAGAGCGTGAGCACCTGGCTCACCATGAGCCCGCCGATGATGGTGATGCCGAGCGGATGCCGCAGCTCGGCGCCCGTGCCCGAGGCGAGGGCGAGCGGGACCGCACCGAAGATCGCGGCCAGAGTCGTCATCAGGATCGGGCGGAACCGCTGCAGGCAGGCTTCGCGGATCGCCGCCTCCGGCGAGAGCCCGCGGGTCCGCTCCGCCTCCAGGGCGAAGTCCACCATCATGATGGCATTTTTCTTCACGATTCCGATCAGCAGGATCACCCCGATCAGGGCGATCAGGCTGAACTCGCTCTTGAATACAATCAAAGCCAGCACCGCCCCGACCCCCGCCGACGGCAAGGTGGACAGGATGGTGAGCGGATGCACGAAGCTTTCGTAGAGAATCCCGAGCACCACATAGACGCTCACCAGAGCCACCAGGATCAGCAGCGGCTGGGTGCCGAGTGATTGTTGAAACAACTTGGCGGTGCCCTGCGAAGTCCCGTGGATGCTTGACGGCACGCCGATGCGGGTCATCTCCCGGTTGATGGCGGCCAACGCCTCGCCGAGCGTATGGCCGGGCGTGAGATTGAACGACAGCGTGCTGGCTGCGAACAGGCCCTGATGGTTCACCGCCAGCGGCGTGGTGCCCGGACCAAAGGTGGCAAAAGCCGAGAGCGGGACCGACAGATTGAACTTGGTGCTCACCGCCGCCCCGGTCGAGGCGCCGGACTTCGTGGAATTCGCGATGCGATTGGTGTTGGCGTTGCGGACCGCATCGGCGGAGAGCGCATCGGCCGAGCCGGTGAGTTGGGTGGAGACCGCCGCCAGGGCCGCCGTCGACGCACTGCCCGCGAGCGCGCCGCCGGAGGTGGAAATGCGGATGTCGTCGAGCGTGCGCGGGTCCTGCCAATAGGCCGGCGCCACCTCCATCACCACGTGATATTGGTTCAGCGGTGCATAGATGGTCGACACCTGTCGCTGGCCGAAGGCGTCATAGAGCGTATTGCTGATCTGGCTCATGGAGAGGCCGAGCCGCGCCGCCGTATCGCGATCGATCTTGAGGTCGACCTCCAGCCCCTTCTCCTGCGTATCCGAATTGACATCGGCGATTTCAGGAAGCGTGCGCAGAGCTTCGGTGATCTTGGGGGTCCATTCGCGCAGCAGGTCGAGGTCGTCGCTCTGCAACGTGTATTGGTATTGCGCATTGCTCTGCCGCCCCCCGGCGCGCACGTCCTGCATCGCCTGAAGGAACAAGGTCGCGCCAGGAACCTTGCCGAGCTTGGGCCGCAGACGCGCGATCACCTCATCGGCGCTGGCGTCCCGCGCGTCGCGCGGCTTCAGGGCGATGAACAAATAGCCCGAATTGGTCTGCGATCCGCCGGTATAGCCCACCACGCTCGCCACCGCCGGATCGGCTTTCACGATCTCGACGAAGCGGCCGAGCTTCTGGCGCATGAGCTGGAAGGAAATGCTCTGATCGGCCTGGATGCCGCCAACGATCTGGCCGATATCCTGCTGCGGAAAGAAGCCCTTCGGCACCACGGTGAACAGGTGGACGTTGAGCGCCACCGTGGCCACCAGGATCGCGAAAACATACAGGCGGTGCCGAAGTGCCCAGCCGAGGGTCACGTCATATCCCCGGATCACGGCGGCGAAAACCGCTCCTCCCCAACGTGCCACCCGCCCCGGCGGCTTGCTGGACGGGAGGGCGATGAGGCGCGCGCACATCATCGGCGTCAGGGTAAGCGAGACCACCAGCGACACCAGGATCGTCACCGACAGCGTGACCGCGAATTCGCGGAAGAATTTCCCGACGATGCCGCCCATTAGCAAGATGGGGATGAATACCGCGATCAGCGAAACGCTCATGGAGAGGACGGTGAAGCCCACCTCCTTCGCTCCGACCAGCGCCGCCTCCATGCGCGACATGCCGGCTTCCACGTGCCGGGTCACATTCTCCAGCACCACGATGGCGTCGTCGACCACGAAGCCGGTGGCGATGGTCAGCGCCATCAGCGAGAAATTGTCGAGGCTGTAGCCCAGCAGATACATGATGCCGAACGTGCCGATCAGCGATACCGGCACGGCGACGCTCGGAATGAGCGCGGTGCGCCAATCGTGCAGGAACACCAGCACAACCGCCACCACCAGGATCACCGCCAGCACCAGGCTGAGCTCGACATCATGCAGCGAGGCGCGGATCGAGCCGGTGCGGTCCATGGCGATGGACAGGTCGATGTCGGCGGGAATCGACGCGCGCAGTTCCGGCAGCACCGCCTTCACCCGCTCCACCGCCTCGATGATGTTGGCGCCCGGCTCGCGTGAGAGGATCAGCAGCACCGAGGGATTGCCGTCGGCGAGGCCCTCGTTGCGGACATTCTCCACCGAATCCAGCACGTCCGCCACTTCTGACAAGCGGACCGGCGCGCCATTACGGTAGGCGACGACGAGGTTGCGATAGGCCGCCGCCTCGTGCGCCTGGTCGTTGGTGTAGATCTGATAGCGCTTGTCGCCGTCCTCGATCGCCCCCTTCGGCGCGTTGGCATTGGCGGAGGCGAGCGCTGCGCGAATATCCTCCAGGCCGATGCCATATTGGAACAGGGCATGGGGATTGATCTCGACCCGCACCGCCGGCAGCGAGGAGCCGCCGATGGTCACCAGCCCGACGCCCTTCACCTGGGAGAGCTTCTGCTGGAGTACGGTGGCGGCGGAATCATACAATTGGCCGCGGCTCAACGTCTTGGACGTGAGCGCCATGATCAGGATCGGCGCGTCGGCGGGATTGACCTTGCGATAGGTGGGATTGCTGCGCAACGCCGCCGGCAGGTCCGCCCGGGCCGCGTTGATGGCGGCCTGGACGTCGCGCGCCGCGCCGTCGATGTCGCGGTCGAGGCCGAACTGCAGGGTGATGCGACTCGACCCCAGCGTGCTGGTGGAGGTGATCTCGCTGACATCGGCGATCTGTCCGAGATGGCGCTCCAGCGGCGTCGCGACTGTCGAAGCCATGGTCTCGGGATTGGCCCCCGGCATGGAGGCCGTGACCTGGATTGTCGGCAGGTCAACCTCCGGCAGCGGCGAGACCGGGAGATGGAAGAATGCGAGCGCCCCCGCCGCTGCGAACCCAAGGGTCAGCAGGGTGGTCGCCACAGAACGGCGGATGAAGGGCGCGGAGATGTTCATTCCGCCGGTTCCAGCGCCGCCGCCCGGGGCCGCCCGGACAGGCGCCGCGCAAGATTTTCGAAGGCAAGATAGATGACGGGCGTGGTGAACAAGGTGAGCACCTGGCTCACCACCAGCCCGCCGACGATGGCGACGCCGAGCGGCTGGCGCAGTTCCGAGCCCGCGCCCGAACCGAGCATCAAAGGCAGCGCGCCGAGCATTGCCGCCAGCGTGGTCATCAGGATCGGCCGGAAGCGCAGCAGGCAGGCTTGGTAAATCGCCTCGGCAGGCGGCAGGCCCTGGTTGCGCTCCGCATCGAGCGCGAAGTCGATCATCATGATCGCGTTCTTCTTCACGATGCCGATCAGCAGGATGATGCCGATGATGCCGATGATGTCGAGTTCGCCGCCCATCGCCATCAGGCCCAGCAGCGCGCCGACGCTGGCCGAGGGTAAGGTGGAGAGAATGGTGATGGGGTGGATGTAGCTTTCATAGAGCACGCCCAGCACGATGTAGACCGTGACGATGGCGGCGAGGATGAGCAGCAGTTCGTTGCCCAGCGCCGCCTGAAAAGCCAGAGCGGCACCTTGGAACGAGGTGACCACGCTCTCCGGCAGGCCGATGTCCCGCTCCGCTTGCTGCACGGCCGCCACCGCCGCGTCCAGCGACACGCCCGGCGCGAGGTTGAACGAGACGGTCACCGCGGGAAACTGGCTGAGATGGCTGATCTGCAGCGGGGCCGGACGCTCGGTAATGGTGGCGATGGCGGACAGCGGCACCTGGGCGCCGTTCGAGCCCGGCAGATACACCGTTTCGAGGGACTTCAACGTGGTCTGCAAGGCCGGGTCGGCCTCCAGGATCACCCGATATTGGCTGGTCTGGGTGAAGATCGTGGAGATGATGCGCTGACCGAAGGAATCGTACAGCGCATTGTCCACCGTCGCCATGGTGATGCCGAACCGAGCGGCGGTGTCGCGATCCACCGTGATGTCCACGGCAAGGCCCCGGTCCTGCAGGTTGCTGGTGACATCCGCGAGTTCCGGGCTGCGGGACAGGCGATCGAGCAGGCGCGGCACCCACAGGGAAAGTTCGGCCGGGTCGGTATCCTGCAGCACGAACGTGTATTGGCCCCGCCCCGAGGTGGCGTCGATGGTCAGATCCTGCACCGGCTGCAAATAGAGCGAGACACCCGAGATCCCGGCAACGGCGGCCGTGATGCGGCGGATCACGGCCGAAACGTTTGAGGTGCGCTCGCCCTTGGGCTTCAGCTCGATGAGGAAGCGGCCGGTATTGAGAGTGGCATTGGTGCCGTCGGCGCCGATGAAGGACGACAAAGCGGAGACGTCCGGGTCCTTGAGGATGGCTGCGGCGAGCGCCTGCTGGCGTTCCGCCATGCCGGCATAGGAAATGGACTGCGGGCCTTCCGAGACGCCGGAAATCAGACCCGTATCCTGCACCGGGAAGAAGCCCTTCGGGATCGCCACATAGAGCGCGACCGTCAGCGCCAGGGTGGCTACCGCCACCAGCAAGGTGAGGACCTGGTGGCGCAGCACCACGCGCAGCATGGTGCCATAGGTGGAGATCACGCTATCGAACCAGGTGCGCTTGCGCGGCCCCGCGTCCAACGGGCGCGCCTTCAGCAGGCGCGCGCACAGCATGGGCACGAGGGTGAGCGAGACCACGGCCGAGATCAAAATGGTGACCGCGAGCGTGATGGCGAATTCGCGGAACAGCCGCCCCACCACATCGGCCATGAATAGCAGCGGGATCAGCACCGCGATCAGCGAAACGGTCAGCGACACGATGGTGAAGCCGATCTGCGCCGAGCCCTTCAGCGCCGCGTCGAACGGCTTCATCCCCATCTCGATATAGCGGGCGATGTTCTCGATCATGACAATCGCATCGTCCACCACGAAGCCCGTGGCGATGGTCAGCGCCATGAGCGAGAGATTGTTGAGGCTGAAGCCCGCCAGATACATCACGGCGAAGGTGCCGACGATGGAGAGCGGCACCGACAGGCTCGGGATCACGGTCGCGGGGATGTTCCGCAGGAATACGAAGATCACCAGAACCACCAGCACCAGGGCCAGCACCAACTCCAATTCCACGTCGCGCACCGAGGCACGGATGGTGGTGGTGCGGTCTGTGAGCACGGCAACGTCGACGCTCGATGGCAGGTTGGCCGTAAGTTCGGGCAGCAGCGCCTTGATATCGTCCACCACCGCGATCACGTTCGCGCCCGGCTGACGCTGGATATTCAGGATGATGGCGGGGGTCGTATTCATCCAGGCGGCGAGCTTGTCGTTCTCTGCCCCGGCAATCACCTCCGCCACCTGGGAGAGGCGCACCGGTGCGCCTTTGCGATAGGCGATGACAAGGTCGCTATAGACCGCGGGATCGCGGATCTGGTCGTTGGCATTCACCGAATAGGCCCGCATGGGCCCGTCAAAACTGCCTTTCGGCGTGTTCACATTGGCATTGGCGATGCTGGTGCGCAGATCGTCGATATTGAGCCCGTAAGCTGACAGAGCGGCGATATTGGCGCGGATGCGCACCGCCGGCCGCTGTCCGCCGGACAGGGTGACGAGGCCGACGCCCGCCACCTGGGACAGCTTCTGCGCCACCCGTGTGTCGGCGAGGTCCTGCAGTTCGGTAGGCGCGAGGGTCTTCGAGGTGACGGCGAGGGTCAGGATCGGCGCGTCGGCCGGATTGACCTTGGCATAGATGGGCGGAGCCGGAAGATCGGACGGCAGCAGGTTTCCGGCCGCGTTGATCGCCGCCTGCACCTCCTGCTCGGCCACGTCGAGGGTCAGGTCGAGGCCGAACTGAAGCGTGATGACCGAGGCGCCCGCCGAACTGGACG
Source organism: Roseixanthobacter psychrophilus (assembly GCF_043195195.1). Taxonomy (NCBI): domain Bacteria; kingdom Pseudomonadati; phylum Pseudomonadota; class Alphaproteobacteria; order Hyphomicrobiales; family Xanthobacteraceae; genus Roseixanthobacter; species Roseixanthobacter psychrophilus. The sequence goes on along the minus strand of NZ_JBAFWT010000004.1, from coordinate 57,050 downwards.
AGGACATCTGCTTGAGGTTCGGCATCTGCCCGAGCTGGCGTTCCAGCGGGGCGGTGATCGAGGAGGTCATCACCTCCGGGCTGGCACCGGGATAGAAGGTGCGCACGGCAATGGTGGGATAGTCCACCTCCGGCAAGGCGGAGAGCGGAAGGAAGCGGAAGGCGACGATGCCGACCAGCAGCAGCGCCAGCATCAGCAGGGAGGTGGCCACTGGCCGGACGATGAAGGGTTGGGAGGGGTTCACGCCGCTGGCTCCCACCCCGACGGTTCCCGCCCGAGCCGTGCGCAGCTCATTGCGCGCCGCCCTGGGGCGCCGCCGGTGCCCCGCCTTGAGATGCGCCGCTCGCGGCACTCGGGGGCGCGGGAGGCGCGATGCTGGGCCCGGCCGCCGGAACGCCGCCCGGAGCGGGCGCTGCCGGTGCAGGGGTGGTTGCGGGCGCAGCCGCGCCCTGCCCGTTGGGATTGCGGCGTTGGCGACCCTCGGGACTGGGGACAGCGGCAGGGTGGCCCGCGCCGCCTTTCGCGTCAGGCTCGCTGATCTTCGTGCCTTCGCGCAGCTTGTCGGCCCCGTCCACCACCACCTTGTCGCCGGGAGCAAGACCTTCGGTGACGACGATGCTGCCGCTGTCGGAGGGGCCGAGCACGATCTTGCGCACGCTCACGCTATTGTCCGGCTGGACCAGATAGACATAGGTGCCCGGCGCACCGCGCTGCACCGCCGCCGAGGGAATGAGCGTGACGCCGGTGAGTGTATCCACCAGCAGATCGACATTGACGAACTGGCTCGGAAACAACGCTTCGTCGGCATTGTCGAACTGGGCCTTCAGCTTCACCGTACCGGTGGTCACGTCCACCTGGTTGTCGACCGTCACCAGCTTGCCGGTGGCAAGCTTGGCGCGCCGGTTGCGGTCATAGATGGTCACCGGCAGCTCGGCACCCGTCGACATGCGCTTGAGCACCGTGGGAACACGATCCTCCGGCAGCGAAAACAGCACGGTGATGGGCTTGATCTGCGCAATTACGGCAATGCCGGTGGAATCCCCCGCCTGGACATAGTTTCCACGGTCGACCAGCCGCAGACCGACGCGGCCGGTGACCGGCGCTGTGATGTGGCAATATTCCAGGTTCAGCTCGGCGGTGCGCACTTGCGCCTCGTCCATTTCCACCGTGCCCTGAAATTGCTGCACCAGCGCCTGTTGGGTGTCCACCTGCTGCTGGGAAGCGGCATTCTTGGCCACCAGCTGGGTGTAGCGGTTGAAGTCGAGCTGCGCATTCTTGAGCTGCGCCTGGTCACGGGCGAGTTGGCCCTGGGCCTGCTTCAGCGCCGCCTCATACGGGCGCGGATCAACCTCGGCCAGCGGTGCGCCGGCCTGGATTTCCTGTCCCTCGGTGAAGAAGAGATTGGTCAGGCGTCCGCTGATCTGGGTCTTCACCGTCACGGTCGTGAGCGGGGTGACGGTGCCAAGGGCCGTGAGCGTCACCGGCATGTCGCCGGTGTGCGCCACCGCGGTCGCCACGGGGATCGCCATCCCGGCGAACCCGCCCCGCCCGGCAGGCGCGGCGCTCTGCTGCGGCCGGATGAGGAAGCCCGCGCCCACCAGCGCAAGCAAAGCCAGAAACACCAGGAACGACCAAAGAAACCGCCCCCGGCGCTTGTGAGCGACATCGGGCGCCGCCTCGGGCGCGAGGGTGATGGGTTCGCCGCGCAAATCGCGCAGCGGGCGGGGGTCGTTCATGGTGTCACCAGATTTCTTGGGCGTGCCGGGCGCGTGCTCTGCATCATCGCCTCGATTGTGGTTCGGGCGAGGCGTCACGCCCGCTCTCCTCGGGTGGAACCCAGCTTGCCAGCCGCGCGCGGCCCGAGGCCGACATGTCTCCGGCCGCGCCAACGATGATTTCATGCAGCGTGCGCCACAGGGTGCGCCGCGTCTCCCGCAGCCGGGCAAGGGCGGCATCGGCGGCGGCCGCGTCGAAGGGTTCGGCTGCAAGGGCGCGGCGTACCGTATCCTGCGCTGTCCGGGAGGCGAGCTGCTCCGCGTCGATCGCACCCGATGCGGCCAAAAACCGCGTCTTCAGTGCCTGCCCGTCGGCCGGCGGAAGGGCAGCCGCGAGGCGGTCGATGCGCGCTGCCGGGCTGCGGTCGAGCGGCGCCGCCGCAGCCGGCGCAGCGCGTTCCCGCGTCTCCTGGATCCCCACCGCCACGGCAAGGCCGATGAAGAACAGGTTCAGGGCCAGCGATGCCAGCAGCAGTATCCGGCGCGGCGGAAAAGGCAGCCTACCGATTGCACAGCCGCTCACAGCGCGCTCCCGCCGGTCGGGCCGGGCTCGAAGACGATGGCGCTGAGGTCCGCGGCGACCACGGTACGGCCCGGTGCCGCATCGAGAAACTCGGGGTGCACCACGGTGAGGCCGGCGAAGAAGCCCAGCAGCGCCATGCCGGCCAGCGCGGCGAGGCTCGGCCAGGACGGGCGCAGGTCGAGCGCCAGCAGCCAGGACGGCAGCCAGCGCACCGGCGCACCGGCGGTTTGCTTGGGTAAAGGCATCCCGGCCAGACGCGCGGCGACCCGTGCGCCGGCTGCGAGATCCTCGGCGGTCGGACCGGCCGCACTTGAACGCGCGAGGCGGGCGTCGAGCGCGGCCGTCGCCTCCCGCACGGCAGCGCAGGCTGAATCCCGTCGTATCAGCGCCTGCGCCCGCCCGCGGGCGGCTTGCGGCCATCGCTCCAGGTCCGCTCCATGCACGGCGAGAAGATGTTCAAATTCATCCCGTGTCATTTTCTACTCCTCCCCCATCACCGATCCGAGACGGGCGCGAAGGCTGCGCCGGGCACGGACCAGCAAGGTCTCGACACCGGAAACCGAGGTGTCGAGAATTTCAGCGGTTCGGGCGTTGGAGAACCCTTCCCAGTAGGTAAGCAGCACAGCCGCCCTTTGCCGCTCTGGAAGCGCCCCGACCGCAAGGGCGAGCACGCGATCCTCATGGCTGCGCAAGATGCGCTCGATCGCGTCCGGCGCCCCGTCTGCGACCTCGGCGGCCTCCTCCAGCGGGACAAAGGCCCGGCGCCGGCGATGATTGAGGCAGAGATTGACGACGATGCGATAGAACCACGTGCCGAATGCGGCACTGGGCTGCCAGCGGGGCGCCGCCCGCCAGATGGCGATGAACGCATCCTGGGCGATGTCCTCGGCATCGGCAGAATTGCCGAGGAACCGACGCGCAAGGGCGACCGCACGCACCACATAGCGCTCGGTAAGGGAACGGAAAGCCGTCTCATCCCCTTGGGCAACGCGCGCCATGAGGTCTTCGTCGCTCGCTTCGGGCATCCGGGTACTCGAACCTGCCCCCGTTTGCCGCAGCATGCCACCATCATGCGGGTCTCCTCAATCCGATGCGCCGCCGAGCCCACCGCCTCCTGCCGCCGTTGCGGTCTTGAGGGTTCAACACATGGCTGCGGAAAACCCTGCGCTGAACCGGCGATGGCAACAGGGTCACGGCTGCGTGAAGGCGCGCGCGACCGCGCAGGGTTCGCGCAAGCCAAGTGTTGAAAGGCGGTAGCGGTGGAAAGGGAACACGGCTGATGCCTCGTCTCGTGTGGGTCGTAACGCCGGCCGTCGTGGTCGCCGGCGCGTTCGCTTGGCACTTTGGGGTCGCTTCGCCCGCCCCTAACGCCAATGCCAAGAAGGCTCCGCCGTCCATTCCGGTGGTTGCCGCGCCCACGCGGGAGGAGAGTTTTCCGGTCTATGCCACCGGTCTCGGCACGGTGCAGGCGTTCAATTCGGTCACCGTGAAGGTGCGCGTCGACGGCGAGCTGGACAAGGTTACCTTCAGCGAGGGCCAGGACGTGAAGGCGGGCGACGTGCTGGCGCAGATCGACCCCCGGCCGCTCCAGGCGACCCTCGCCCAGGCCCAGGCGGCCAAGGCCAAGGACCAGGCGCTGCTCGCCAACGCGAAGCTCGACCAGGATCGCTTCAAGCAGCTCGTCAGCAAGAACGCGATCTCGCAGCAGCAGCTCGATACCCAGAACGCCCTGGTGGCCCAATATGATGCCGCGATCCAGGGCGACGATGCGGCGATCGACAGCGCGAAAGTTCAGCTCGGCTACACCACCGTGAAGGCGCCGATTTCGGGTCGCACCGGCGTCCGCCTGCTGGACGAGGGCAATATCGTCCACGCAACCGATACGTCCGGGCTGGTGGTGATCACCCAGCTCAGGCCGATTTCGGTGATGGTCTCGCTGCCGCAGGACCGGTTCGACGACGTGGTTGCCGCCATGGCGCACGGACCGGTGAGCGTCCTTGCCTTCAGGCGTGACGGCGTGACGCTCCTCGGCACCGGCACGGTCACCCTGATCGACAACCAGATCGACCAAGCCACCGGCACGATCCGCATCAAGACCACGTTCCCCAACGAGGATCTCAAGCTCTGGCCCGGCGCCTTCGTGAATGCGCAAGTGCTGGTGGACACCCGCAAGGATGCCATCCTCGTGCCGAACCAAGTGGTGCAGCGCGGGCCGGATGGCTTCTATGTCTATGTAGTGCGGGACGACGAAACGGTGGAGAAGCGCGTCGTCACACTCGGCCCCAGCCGCGCCGGCCAGATGGTGGTCGAAACCGGTCTCTCCGCCAACGAACGGGTGGTGGTGGACGGGCAATACAAGCTGATCCCAGGCGCCCATGTCACCGTGACCATGCCGCCCGGCCCGCAGCCGGTCTCCACCGCCAGCGCCGAGAAGGGCGCATGAGCATTTCGGCCCCCTTCATCCGCCGCCCCATCGCCACCTCGCTGCTGATGCTGGCGCTGGTGCTGATCGGCGCCGTCGCCTATCCCCTGCTGCCAGTGGCGCCGCTGCCGCAGGTGGACTTTCCCACAATCCAGGTCTCCGCGAGCCTGCCCGGCGCCAGCCCGGAGACCATGGCGTCGTCGGTTTCGACCCCCCTCGAGCGCCAGTTCAGCCAGATCGCGGGCGTCACCCAGATGACCTCGACGAGCGCGCTGGGGGTCGCCTCCATCACCATCCAGTTCGATCTCAACCGCAGCATCGACGCGGCGGCGCAGGACGTTCAGGCGGCCATCACCGCCGCCGCCGGCCAATTGCCCAAGAACCTGCCCAGCCCGCCGACCTATCGCAAGGTGAACCCGGCCGATGCGCCGATCCTGATCCTCGCTGTCCAGTCGGACCTCTATCCGCTGACCAAACTGGACGATTACGCCGACACCATCCTCGCCCAGCAGATCAGCCAAGTGCCCGGGATCGCACAGGTGGCCATCACCGGCGAGCAGAAGCCGGCCGTGCGGGTGCAGGTGGACCCGGCGAAGATCGCCTCGCTCGGCATGAGTCTCGAGGACGTGCGCGCGATCCTCGCCGCCGCCACCGTGGATTCCCCGAAAGGCTCGTTCGACGGCACCGCCCAGAGCTTCACCATCTATGCCGACGACCAATTGCTTGCGTCCTCGCCCTGGAACGAGGTGGTCATCGCCTACAAGAACGGCGCGCCGGTGCGCATCCGCGATATCGGGCGGGCGATCGACGGGCCGGAGAACGTGCGCCTCGCCTCCTGGCAGAACGGCAAGCGCGGCATCCAGCTGATCGTCTTCAAGCAGCCCGGCGCCAATGTGATCGACACCGTGGACCGCGTGCACGCCATGATCCCGCGCCTCGAAGCCGCCTTGCCCCCCGGCATCGACGTGCTGGTGATCTCCGATCGCACCCAGACCATCCGCGCTTCGGTGGACGACGTGCAGTTCACCATGCTGCTCACCATCGGCCTCGTGGTGGCGGTGATCTTCGCGTTCCTGCGCAATGTCTGGGCCACCATCATTCCGAGCGTGACCGTGCCGATGGCGCTGATCGGAACGTTCGCGGTGATGTACGCGCTCGGCTACAGCATCGACAATCTCTCGCTGATGGGCCTGACGATCGCGGTCGGGTTCGTGGTCGACGACGCCATCGTGATGCTGGAGAACATCTATCGCCACATCGAGGAGGGGATGGCGCCGTTCGAGGCGGCGCTGAAGGGCTCGGCGGAAATCGGCTTCACCATCATTTCCATCAGCTTGTCCCTGGTGGCGGTGTTCATCCCCGTGCTGCTCATGGGCGGCATCGTCGGGCGGTTGCTGCGGGAATTCGCGGTGACCGTGACCATCACCATCCTGGTGTCCGTGGTGGTCTCGCTCACGCTGACGCCCATGATGTGCTCGCTGTTCCTGAAGAACCAGCACGATGTCAAACACGGCCGGCTCTACATGGCCTTCGAAGCCTTCTTCGATGGCCTGCTCGGCGCTTATGAGCGCGGCCTGAAATGGGTGCTGCGCCACCAGTTCCTGACGTTGATGACGCTGTTCTGCACCATGGCCGCCACCGGCTATCTCTATGTGGTGATCCCCAAGGGCTTCTTTCCGCAGCAGGACACCGGCTTCATCCAGGGGTTCTCGGAAGCCGCGCAGGACATCTCCTTTGCCGCAATGTCACAGAAGCAGATGGCGCTGCTGGACGTGGTCGGGCGCGACCCGGCGGTTGCGACCGTCTCCGGCGCCGTCGGCGCCACGGGCGGCTCGCAGACGGTCAACACCGGCCGCATCTGGATCACCTTGAAGCCGCGCGAGCAGCGCGACGCCAGCGCGACCGAAGTGATCGCGCGCCTGCGGCCGCAATTGGCGAAGATCGAGGGCGTGGCCCTGTTTCTCCAAGCTTCCCAGGACATTAACGTGGGTGGCCGCCCCGCGCGCACCCAGTATCAATACACCTTGCAGGACGCCAATCTCGCGGAACTAAACACATGGTCGCCGAAGATGCTGGCGATGCTGCGCGGCCTGCCGGAACTGCAGGATGTCGCCACCGACCAGCAGACCAGCGCGCCCACCGTCTCCCTGAAGATCGACCGGGACACCGCCGCCCGCTTCGGCATCCAGCCGCAGGTGATCGACGACACGCTCTACGACGCCTTCGGCCAGCGGCAGGTGGCGCAGTATTTTACTCAGCTTTCCCAATACCATGTGGTGCTGGAAATCGACCCCAAGCTGCAGAGCGACACAAGCGCGCTCGACAAGCTCTATGTGAAGTCGCCGCGTACCGGCGAGCAGATCCCGCTCTCTGCGTTCGTGAAGGTGGACACCTCCAAGACCGCCTCGCTCTCGATCTCCCACCAGGGCCAGTTCCCGGCGGTGACGCTGAGCTTCAATCTCAGCCCCGGCACGGCGCTGGGACAGGCGGTCGACGCCATCAAGCAGGCGGAACTGAAGATCGACAAGCCGATCACGCTGATCGGCACGTTCCAGGGCACCGCGCAGGCGTTCCAGGATTCGCTGCGCACCCAGCCCTATCTGATCCTCGCCGCGATCATCGCCGTCTACATCATCCTCGGCGTGCTCTATGAGAGCTACATCCACCCGCTGACGATCCTCTCAACCTTGCCCTCGGCGGGCCTTGGAGCGTTGCTGATCCTGTATTTCTCAGGCTTCGACCTGAGCGTGATCGCGCTCATCGGCATCCTGCTGCTGATCGGTATCGTGAAGAAGAACGCGATCATGATGATCGACTTCGCGCTCGCCAAGGAGCGCGAGGAGGGGATGGCGCCGGAGCAGTCGATCTACGAGGCCTGCCTCACCCGTTTTCGGCCGATCATGATGACCACCATGGCCGCGCTGCTGGGCGGACTGCCGCTGATGCTCGGCACCGGAACCGGCTCGGAACTGCGGCGGCCGCTCGGCTTCGCCATCGTCGGCGGGCTGCTGGTGAGCCAGATGCTGACACTCTACACGACCCCGGTGGTCTATCTCTATATGAACCGCCTGCAGCTCTGGCTGAGGAAGGGGCGGCGCGGGCGGGCGGGCAAGGCGGCACCGGCGGGTTCCGCTCCGGCTCCGGAATCCAGCGCCGATGCGCCGGCGACCTGAAGCGCGCGCCGGAGAAATCGGGAGAAAAGGCGCCGGCAATTTGCGGAAAATGTTTCATGTGAAACATCGGCGCGGCGGAGAAGAACAGCGGAAAAATCCGCATGTTCAGGGTGTGTAACGCGGAAAAATTGGCAAATTCCGTAGAAGTTCGACGACAAACGTCCGCCCGGTCGAAAAACGGCCTGCGACCGCGCACCTGCCCTAAGGGAACAACCGCCCGGGTCGCGGCCGGCCCGCCGGCGACCCAGCGTCACGTGTCTGTGAACTGCATTTTTATCGCGCGCCCGCCTGCGGTCGCCCTCGTCCAAAGGTCGAACGAAACTTTCGCAAATCGAGATGCGAGCGTCACTCCTGCGGCAATCCGCCGGTCGAGCGCGATGCATATTTAATTCTGCATTCAAAACGCCGATTTTTTGCGCATTCACTGCCTAGAAAACATTCTTCCTCCCAAGGGTGCGCGTTGTTAGCGTCTGCACAAAGCACCCCCCGGCGCATTGCTGCGGGGCAGCATTCGCTTGGGACCCATGATGACCGACCCCCTGCCGGCGCCGCTTGCCGAGAGCCCGTTGCAGCCGCTGCCCGACGTCGGCGGCCCGGCACAGGCCCTTTTGAGCGTGTCCGGCCTCACCAAGACTTTCGCCGGGCGCGGCAAGCTGTTCGGCGGGCGGGCCGGCGCCGTGCATGCGGTGAACGATGTCTCGTTCGAGGTGCGCAAGGGCGAGACCCTCGGCATCGTCGGGGAATCCGGCTGTGGGAAATCCACCGCCTCCAAGCTCATCATGGGCCTCTTGGAACCCACCGCCGGGGAGATCGTGTTCGACGGCGAGGCGGTCGGGCAGGAGGCGGCGGTGCTGCGGCGCTATCGCCGGCAGGTGCAGATGGTGTTCCAGGACAGCTTCTCCTCGCTCAATCCGCGCCTGACCATCGAGGAATCCATCGCCTTCCCGCCCATGGTGCATGGCATGGGGCGCAAGGCGGCGATCACCGTCGCCCGCGACATGCTCGCCGCCGTCGGCCTCCAGCCGGCGCAATATGCCACCCGCTTCCCGCACGAGCTGTCCGGCGGCCAGCGCCAGCGGGTGAACATTGCCCGGGCCCTTGCCCTGCGCCCGCGCCTCGTGGTGCTGGACGAGCCGGTCTCCGCGCTCGACAAGTCGGTCGAGGCGCAGGTGCTCAACCTGCTGATGGATCTGAAGGCCGAATTCGGCCTCACCTACATCTTCATCAGTCACGATCTCAACGTGGTTCAGTATATCTCGGACCGAGTGCTGGTGATGTATCTCGGCCGCGTGGTCGAACTCGGCGCCGCCGAGGCGATTTTCGCCGGCGCCGCCCATCCCTACACGTCGGCGCTGCTGGCAAGCCGTCCCTCGGTGGCTGGCCGCACCCGCGAGGCACCGCCTTTGGTGGGCGACCCGCCGAGCCCGGTGAACCCGCCCTCCGGCTGTGCCTCCCACCCGCGCTGCACCTTTTCCGAAGGGGTGTGCGCCACCCTTCGTCCGGCGCTGCTGCCGGTCGCCGCCCCGGCAAGGCAATCGGAGCATCTCGCCGCCTGCCTCATGCGCCAGCCCGGCAGCGGCCATAGCCTTGCGCCGCAGGCCGCCTGACATGACCCCATCCCAGACCCCCCGACCGCTGGTCAAGGTGCGCGACCTGAACGTCGCCTTCGTCTCGAAGGAAGCGACCCTCCATGCGGTGAACGGGGTCAATTTCGACCTCGCGCCCAAGGAGACGCTGTGTATCCTCGGCGAGAGCGGCTCCGGCAAGTCGGTGACGCTGCGCTCGCTGATGCGCCTGCATCCGCCCAAGCGCACCCGCATCACCGGCACCATAGAGGTGGACGGCACCGACATCGTCGCGGCCTCCGAGCATGACCTTTCCGCCATTCGCGGCCGCCTCGTCTCCATGATCTTCCAGGAGCCCATGACGGCGCTGGACCCGGTGTTCACCATCGGCAAGCAGATCACCGAGACCATCCGCCGGCATGAAGGCGTGAGCCATCGGGAAGCGCAGCGCCGGGCGCTGGACCTGCTGGAGCTGGTGCAGATCCCCTCCGCCCGCCAGCGGCTCGACGCCTATCCGCACGAACTCTCCGGCGGCCTGCGCCAGCGCGCCATGATCGCGGTCGCGCTCTCGGTGCGGCCCAAGCTGCTGCTCGCCGACGAGCCCACCACCGCGCTCGACGCCACGGTGCAGATCCAGGTGCTGCTGCTGCTGAAGCGCATCCAGGCGGAATTGGGCATGGGCGTCATCTTCGTGACCCATGATCTCGGGGTCGCGGGCGAGATCGCCGACCGGATCGCCGTCATGTATGCCGGCCGCTTCATCGAGGAGGCGCCGACCGAGCCGCTGCTGGAGGCGCCCGAGCATCCCTATGTGGAGGGCCTGCTGGGCGCCACCGTCACCCCGGCCTCGCGCGGACGGCGGCTCACCGCCATTCCCGGATCGCCGCCCAATCTGCGCACCTTGCCCGAGGGCTGCGCGTTTGCGCCGCGCTGCATCTATACCGAACCGGCGTGCCGCGCCGCCGTGCCGCCCCTTGAGGCCATCGCGCCGCAGCGCGCCGTGCGCTGCATCCACCCCGCAGGCGCGCGCCTCCCCGCCGCGCCGGGCCGGGCCCTGACCCTCGCGGCCGAGGAGCGCGCGCCATGATCTTCTACATCGTGCGCCGGGTGCTCTATTCCATTCCCATCGCCCTCTCGGTGGGGCTGGTGTGTTTCCTGCTGGTCTATATCTCGCCGGGCGATCCCATCAGCGCCATCGCGCCGCCCGATGCGCCGGCCGAGATGATCACCCAGTTGCGCCGCGACTATGGGCTCGACAAGCCCCTGCCCGAGCAGTTCGCAATCTGGCTCGGCCGCGTGGTGCAGGGCGATCTCGGCCGCTCGCTTTCCACCGGCCGTCCGGTATGGGGCGAGGTGTCGGTGGCCCTCAAGAACACCGTCTCTCTGGCGGTGGCGGCCTGCACCTTGGCGTTCGCACTGGGCACGCTGCTGGGCGGGCTCGCGGCGGCGTTCCGCGACACCTGGGTGGACCGCATCGCCATGACCTTCGCGGTGGCCGGCGTTTCGGTGCCGCATTATTGGCTCGGCATGCTGCTGGTGGCGGTGTTCTCCGTCACCTATCCCCTCGCCCCCTCCATGGGCGCCGGGCCGGGCGGCACCTTCGTGTGGGATTGGGCGCACCTGCCGTTCCTCATCCTGCCCATGGTGACGCTCAGCGCCATCCCGCTCGGCCTCGTGGCCCGCACAGTGCGCGGCACGGTGATCGAGATCCTGCATCAGGAGTTCATCACCACCTTGCGCGGCAAGGGCCTGCGCAGCGGCGGCATCCTGCTGCACGTGGCCAAGAATGCCGCGCCCAGCGTGCTCGCGGTCATGGGCCTGCAGCTCGGCTATCTCATGGGCGGCTCGATCCTGGTGGAAACCGTCTTCTCCTGGCCGGGCACCGGCTTCCTTTTGAACAGCGCCATCTTCCAGCGCGACATCCCGCTGCTCCAGGGCACCATCCTGGTGCTGGCGCTGTTGTTCGTCGCGCTCAATCTCGTGGTCGATCTCGGCCAGGCGCTCCTCGACCCCCGGATCAAACGGTGATGACCCTGATTGCCGCCAAGGACACCCTCGCAAAGAGCACCCTCGCACCCGAGAAAGCCGAGCGTCCGCAGGGCTATTGGCACGGCGTCGCCAAGCGCGTGCTGCGCGACAAGGCCACCATGTTCTGCCTGCTGGTGCTGCTGCTCATGTTTTTGGCGATCGTGTTCGCACCGCTGATCGCGCCCTACGACCCTTATGTGGGGAGCATCGCGCGGCGGCTGAAGCCGGTCGGCACGCCGGGCTATCTGCTCGGCACCGACGAACTCGGCCGCGACATGCTCACCCGCCTGCTCTATGGCGGGCGCCTCTCCTGGTTCATCGGCATCATGCCGGTGGCGATCGCCTTCGTCATCGGCTCCTCGCTCGGCATCATCGCGGGCTTTGCCGGCGGCTGGCTGAACATGCTGATCATGCGCGCCACCGACGTGTTCTATGCCTTCCCCTCGGTGCTGCTGGCGGTGGCGGTGAGCGGCGCGCTCGGGCCGGGCATCTTCAACGCCATCCTGGCGCTGACCCTGGTGTTCATCCCGCCGCTGATCCGCATTTCGGAAAGCACCACGGCGGGGGTGCGGGCGCTCGATTATGTGGAGGCGGCGCGCGCCACCGGGGCGGGGCCGTTCACCATCATCCGCGTGCATGTTCTGCCGAACGTGATGGGGCCCATCTTCGTCTATGCCACCGGCCTGATCAGCGTCGCCATGATCCTCGGCGCCGGCCTTTCCTTCCTTGGCCTCGGCACCCGCCCGCCCGAGGCGGAATGGGGGCTGATGCTGAATACGCTGCGCACCTCGCTCTACAACAAGCCGCTGCTCGCCATGCTGCCGGGCATCTGCATCTTCGTGACCTCCATCTGCTTCAACATGGTCAGCGATGGGCTGCGCGGCGCCATGGAGGTGAAGAACTAGCCCCTGTGCGACGCCCGCCTGTCGCGGTGCGGCGGCGGGCCGTTCCGGGATGCAGAGGCCGGCGCAGACCGGCGAGCGAAGATTTCAAAAAAATACGCGAACCAAGAACACACGAACCTTCCAGGAGTCCTCGATGCCACCCTTCGATTTGACGCGCCGCACCCTGCTCACCGGCACCGCCGTCACGGCGGCGGCCGCGACCCTCGGCGGCCTGCCGCGCCCGGTATTCGCCCAGGCGGCCTCCAGCCTGAACTACGGCATCTCCATGACGGATGTGCCGCTCACCACCGGCCAGCCGGACCGTGGCGCCGGCGCCTATCAGTTCACCGGCCTCACCATCTATGACCCGCTGGTGGCCTGGGAACTCGATGTCGCCGACCGTCCGGGCAAGATGATTCCCGGCCTTGCCACCTCCTGGGAAGCCGACCCGGCCGACCGCAAGAACTGGATCTTCAAGCTGCGTGAGGGCGTGAAATTCCATGACGGCTCGCCGTTCAACGCGGATGCGGTGATCTGGAACCTGGAAAAGGTCATGAACACCCAGGCGCCGCAGTTCGACGCGCGCCAGGCCGCGCAGGTGAAGCCCCGCCTGCCCTCGCTCGCGTCCTACAAGAAGCTCGACGACATGACGGTGCAGATCACCGCCAAGGGCGTGGACGCGCTGTTCCCCTATCAGATGATGTGGTTCCTGATCTCCTCGCCCACCCAGTACCAGAAGGTCGGCGGCGATTGGGCGAAGTTCGCGCTGGCGCCGTCGGGCACCGGCCCGTTCAAGATGGGCGAACTGGTGCCGCGCGTGCGCGTGGAGCTGCTGAAGAACCCCGATTATTGGGACAAGAAGCGCCTCGCCAAGGTGGACAAGCTGACCCTCACCTGCATCCCCGAGGATCTCTCGCGCGCCAGCGCCTTGCTGTCCAACCAGGTGGACCTGATCGAATCCCCGGCGCCGGACAGCGTCTCGCGCCTCAAGCAGGCGGGCATGCGCATTTCCACCAACGTGGTGCCGCACGTGTGGAACTACCATCTCTCCATGGTGGAAGGCTCGCCCTGGCGCGACGTCCGCCTGCGCCGCGCGGCCAATCTCGCCATCGACCGCGATGCGGTGGTGGAATTGATGAACGGCCTCGCCGTGCCGGCGGTCGGGCAGGTGCCCCAGTCCAGCCCCTGGTTCGGCAATCCGAGCTTCAAGATCCGCTATGACATGGACGCGGCGCGCAAGCTCGTGACCGAGGCCGGCTATTCCAAGGACAAGCCGCTCAAGGTGAAGTTCATCGTCCCGACCGGCGGCACCGGGCAGATGCTCTCCATGCCGATGAACGAATTCGTGCAGCAGAGCTGGGCGGAAGCGGGCATCGCGCTGGAGCTGCAGCCGGTGGAGCAGGAAGTCGCCTACACCGCGTGGCGCAAGGGCGCGGCCGATCCGAGCCTTGCCGGGATCTCCGGCAGCAACGTCGCCTATGTCACCAGCGATCCGTTCTACGCCATCGTGCGGTTCTACAGCTCCAAGCAGATTGCCCCGGTGGGCGTGAACTGGAGCCACTACAAGAATGCCGAGGTGGACGCGCTCTGCGACCAGATCAACGCCACGTTCGATCCCGCCGAGCAGGACAAGCTGCTGGCCAAGGTGCACGAGAAGGTGGTGGACGACGCGGTGCAGGTGTGGGTGGTCCACGACGTGTACCCGCACGCCTTGTCGCCGAAGGTGAAGAGCTACACCCAGGCACAGCACTGGTTCCAGGATCTGACCACGCTCTCCTGACCCCGACGGCCCATGAGTCACACGCATGGGCCTATGGTATGAAACACAAAAGGGGCGCCCCAGGCGCCCCTGTTCACGTCTCGAACGTTCGCGTCTCGAACACCTGGGGTCAGGTACTATTGCTGCTGGAGGTGATGCGCGCGGCGGACATGGCGAGGGCATCCCCCTCCACCACGTCGGCGGTGTCTTCCGCGCCCATCAGGGTCAGCAGCTTGGCGCGCGCGCGATTGACGCGGCTCTTGATGGTGCCCAGCGCGCAGCCGCACACGTCGGCGGCTTCCTCGTAGGACAGCCCGGCGGCGCCGACCAGGACCAGCGCCTCGCGCTGATCGGACGGCAGCAATTCCAATGCTTCCTTGAGGCTGGTGAGGGTGACCGCCCATTCCTGGCCCGGACCCATATTGGTATCCTGCTGGGCCAGCGTCGCCATGCCGTCATTCTCGCGGCGGCGCTTGCGGATCTCGGTGTAATAGGTGTTGCGCAGGATGGTGAACAGCCATGCCCGCAAATTCGTGCCCGGATCGAACTTATCGATGTTCGACAAGGCCTTCAGCAGCGTCTCCTGAACCAGATCGTCCGCCTCGGTGCGGTTGCGGGTCAAGGAGCGGGCGAAAGCGCGCAGGGCCGGGAGAAGTTCGAGCACCTGGGTGCGCAGGTCGAAGACCACAGGGGCGGCGGAAGTCTCGGTGTCAGCATCCATGGGGCTTTTGATATCCGCTTCCTTTGGATGACACATCAGTGCGTCCACCACGAAAGTCCTCCCGCCCGGATGAGACATCACGGCAGAATGCGGCCCGGGAAGACGGCACCGCGAGGCGCTCACCTAACCGTAGCCGTGGCGAAGCGTATCATCCCTTCTTCCGCTTCCTAACGCACGGGTGGGCACGAAGTTCCCCGCGCGCGGTAAAAATGCGCGATCCAGAAACAAGCGGGGAAGCCCACTTCGGCTTCCCCGCAAGAGACAGGCATCACCGCGACGTGTCGGGACGGCCGGAATGAGAGGCTTGGCCGCCTTTTTGGCCGGCCTGCGAGGCCAGCGAGCGATCGCGTGAGAAGCTACGATCCTCGTCTGCCACGCTCTGCCCGCCCTTGCGGCCTGCGGCAGAGGCCAAAGCCCTGTCCTGAGAGAAGCTGCGCTTCTCGGCAGGCACACTTTCACCACCCTTTCGGGCAATGGCACGCTGCTTTTCGGCGTCCATCGCCGCAAAGCCGCGGTTGGACGAGCCCTTTCCTTGAGCCTTCGTCATCGCCTCGCTCCTTAGCGTTGGGGGAATGAGCCCTTCCGTGAGACTCCCCCACACAACGGACGCGGGCGGCTCAGGTTCCGACTAAACATGAGCATGTTGCGTTTTACCGCCGCGCTGGCGGTCGCTTCTCAGGCCGGGCGCCGGGTCTGGCGGGGCGGGAAGCGCACCGTCACGCGCGCCCCGGTGGGGCATTCCTCGGTGGAGATGGAGCCACCCATCTGCCGGGCGAAGCCGTGGGCGAGATCCGAATTGCCCTCGGCGAGGCGGTCGCCCAGCGGCTCAGCCACCTCCACCCGCAGCACGATGAGGCCGTTCTCCGCCGCGCAATGCAGGGCGATCCGCACCGGGTGGCGCCCCTTGCTGGCGCCGAGCGCCATGACGATCTCGCTCAGCATCAGGGCCAGCGGCACCGCAAGGTCGGTGGACAAGGTGACGTCCTCGGCATCGACGATCACCATCACATTGCGGTCGGCCGAGCCCTCCAGAAGCGCCCCCAGCTCGCGCAGCAGCTCGCGCAGACGCACCTCGGAGCCTTCGTTGGCCTCGAACAGGATGCGGTGCACCACTGCGAGCGTATTCACCCGCGTGCGCAACTGCTCGAACCGCCGGCGATCCGGCCCCTGGGGAATGCCCGAGCCATAGAGACTGAGCAGGCTCACCACCACCTGGAGCGAATTCTTGATGCGATGGTGGATCTCGCGCACCAGGGCGGTCTTTTCCGCCAGCGCCTCGCGCAGCTTGCCGTCGCGCTCACGCACCGCGAGGGCCATGTCTTCGATGGCATTGCCGAGCACACGGAACTCGCTCGGCGCATCGCCCATGCGCGAGGGGCGGAAGCCGTAGTGGCCCTGCGCGTAGACCGCCGTCACCCGGCGCAGATAGAGCAGCCATTGCAACACGATCCGGTCGGTGGCGAGCCAGATGGCGATGATGGTGAACAGCACCATCACCACCGGCAGCACGAAGCTGACGGCCACATGCAGCGTGGTCCAGGCAAACAATTGATCGGTGGGCTTGGCGAAGGCAACCCGCAGTCCCTGGCGATCCAGCGGCGCGGTGGCGAAGGTCCAGGAGCGGCCGGCCTCGTCCTTCGCTTCCTCCAGGCTGCCGCCGCCCCGCACCGCCGCGCGATCGGCGAACAGGCGGCGCGATATGCCGGGAGCGTTGGACACCAATTCGGTGCCGTTCTCCGCCAGGACCGCGGCGACGCCGTCGCTGAGCGGGGTTTCGCGCTTCAGCAGATTGTCCAGCCAGGCGGCATCGATGGACAGCGCGATGGCGCCTTCGAAGGTGCCGTTCTGGCTGTACAGTGGCAGAGTGGCCGCGAGAATATCCTGGCGGGTGATCGGGCTCAGGATCCGGGCGCTGACGATGAACGACTTGCTCTTCAGCACGTCGCGCCACCAGTTCTGGCTCGACAGATCCAGCCCCGGCGCCGCCAGGGCGGAGCACGAGACGCGCCCGTCCGGTCCGATGAGCGCGATATTCGAGACGAAGGGCAGGCTCAGGGTCGCGCCGTAGAGGGTAGCGGCGCAATCGGCCCCGGCGCTGCGCACCGCCTGCACATTCTTCAACGCCTGGAGCACGTTCTCGGCGGACGCGAAGATGTTCTGCTGGCTGCCGGCCCCGGCGATCGCGCCCTGGAGAAGCCGGTGCTGGGCTTCCTCGCTGGCGCGGCGCAATTGCAGCACCCCCTGCAGCATGCTGGCGGACGCGATGGGCGTGATGGCAAGGAGGATGACCACGAGCAGGCTGCGGCGCACGCTGTCCAGGATATGACGCGGCTGCCCGACCGCAGAAGCGAAGATGGCCGCCCGTTCGCGATGACGCGCCCGAGCCGCCTCGCCTCTCACCCACCACATGCCTCGCTCCGTGGTTCGGCCAGCACGGCCCATCCTACCCGGCGACTCGCCCCCGACCCGGCTCAACCTTTTGCGCCTGGACCCGCACGTCGCGCCTTCCCGACCTGCCACGGCCCGGCCGAACAAAACCATTTCAAGGCGGACGGAGCGATGAAAGATTGCGTTGCTGTCATCTCGGCCAACCCGGTCTATAATGTCGAAAGCCGTCAGGAAGTTCCTAACGCGTTGGAACTTTTGCGTCACGGCCGCGTTAAAAGCGACCTGTCCCGAGGCGAGAGAGCATGCCACAGCAACAGCTCATCAAGCAGCTTCCCTATCTTCGCCGTTATGCGCGCGCGCTCCTTGGTTCCCAGCAGGCCGGTGACGGCATCGTTCAGGCCACCCTGCAGGGCGTTCTGAACGGAACCGTGCCGCTGGACCTTTCGGTGTCCCCGCGGGTCGCGCTGTACCAAGCCTTTCACCACGTATGGGCGCAGCGCCCCGCCGGCGCCGCAACGCCCACCAACCGCGCCGACCAGCGGCTGCAATCGCTTGATGCGTCCTCGCGCGTGGCCTTGCTGCTGACCGCGATGGAAGGCTTCTCCTTCGCCGAGACCGCCTCGATCCTCTCGCTCTCCCTCGACGAGGTCGAGGCACAGGTGGTGGCCGCCCAGCAGGAGATCGACGAGCAACTCGCCACCCGCGTGCTGATCATCGAGGATGAATGGGTGATTGCGCTCGACCTGAAATCCCTCGTCACTGAACTCGGTCACGAAGTGGTCGGCGTGGCGCCCACCCACACCAAGGCGGTTGAGCTGGCGCGGCAGAGCGACTTCGGCCTGGTGCTTGCCGACATCCAGCTCGCGGACGGATCGTCCGGCATCGATGCGGTGACCGACATCCTGCAGACCTTCAACGTGCCGGTGATCTTCATCACCGCCTTCCCGGACCGGCTGCTGACCGGCGAGCGGCCGGAGCCCACCTATCTCATCACCAAGCCGTTCCTCAGCGAGACCGTGAAGGCGACCATCGCCCAGGCGCTGTTCTTCCACGAGGCGCGCGCGCCTCAGCCCGCGGCCCGCTCGGCCTGAGGCCGGGCGGTTCAGCCCGCAGAACGCCAAGGGGAGCAACGGCAGCCGCCGTGCTCCGCTCCAGCCTTCCCCTTCAAGGAAGAGGCGGGCGACAGGGTGGACGCGACGCGGCTTTGCCTTCAATTCCAGACCCGCGCCCCGTCCACCGGCTCGGCGCGGGTGTGCATTGCCCGCCAACGGCGCGACGGGAATGAATGGGACGTGTCGGGCACGGGTCGTGCCCCGAACCAAAGGCCCCGCGCGCCGGAAATTTCCGGCCGCTCCGGGATGCGCGATGTCACCCGATTTTACGGCCACGCCAGCGTTGAAATCTGGAACTCGCCCGCTCCTCCCGCGTTATGTGCGCGAGCGGGTTTGAGCCCGCGCGACTTTTCTCACAGCGGAGACATGAGCATGGCCGATCAGCCGGACGCCACCCCCGGATCGCCGAAGGCCGGCGTGGAGCCGAACCTCGCGGAGGTGCGCCAGGACCTCGAAAAGCTGCGGGCCGATTTCGCCCAGCTCGTCGAAACGCTCGGCAAGACCGCGCGGCACGGCGTGAAGGGCGCAGCCGGAGAGGCTGAGCTTGCAGCCGGCGAAGTGACGGATTGGGCCGAGGGCCAGATGGCCACCTTGCGCGATTCCATCCAGGCCCAGCCCCTCGCCGCCTGCGCGATCGCCGCCGGCGTCGGTGCGTTGCTCGGCCAGTTGCTGGTTCGGCGATGAAGTCAATGGCCGTCCGGGCACTGCTCTTGGTGGTGGCTGCCGGCTTCCTGTGGATTGGCGCGGCGTTCCTCGCCATCTGCCTCTACCAGGCCCTGAACCAGCATTACGATTCCACCCTCGCCGCCTTGTTCACGGCATTGGCCGGCTTCGTGGTCGCGGGGCTGTTCGGTGTGATCGCCGTCTCCGGCCGCCGGTCGCAGGGAATGGCTCCGCTGTCTCTCGGCGCCTTCGCCTCGGTCACCCGCGTGGCCGAGCGTCATCCGATCGCGACTGTCGCCGTGGCGGCCCTGATCGGGGTCGGTCAGGCGCTGTTGTTCGGACGCCGGCGCTAGCGCCTGATCTGCTCAGGTTGACCCAACCTGAGCGGTCAATCGGTCTCTAACTCCAGGGTTAGAGACCGATTTTACCGGTCAGCTTGCTGAGTCCATCTGATCGAACGGGCTCTTGGAGACCCCGCAAAGAGAATCCCAAAGCTTCCCGCGCGGTTCGCCACACGATGAAAAAGGCAGCTTCCGCTGAGCCGTCCGCTTTGGACCGCAGGGAACATCCTGCCGACCGCGTGGCTTTGTGCGCCGCGTCGGAACCTGGAACGAACTGCGGCGTTTCATCACCGAGCAGTGGACGTGGCGGAGGTTTTCACCCCTTCCCCTCCCCCCAGCTTCCGGCATGGACGCTGCTCACCCTGCCTCCGGCCGAGGTCATCAGGCAAGGGTCGTCGGCACAGCAGTCCGGCACGCCGTTCCATCCCGAAAATCCAGATCCTGCGCGATGCGGCGTTAATCCGTGCCGACCGCAAACCCGAGCTTGGCGAGCGCGCCGCGGAGCGCGGCCGTGTCATAGGGCTTGCTGACCAGCGCGACGCCCACGCTGGCCGTGAAGATGTCCTGCAACTCGCCCATGCCATAGCCGCTGGCGATAATGATGGGCAGTGCGCTCGCCCGCGACCGCAGCGCCTGCACCAGGGCTTCCCCGCGCATGTCGGGAAGGCCGAGATCGACAACGGCCAATGCAAAGTCCCCCGGCCGCCCATCGAGTTCGCCAAGCGCTTGGGCGGCGGACGATGCCTCCACCACCGAGAAGCCCTCATCGGCCAGAATCTGGCTGGCGACCATTGCAACAAACGGTTCGTCTTCCACCAGCAAGGCGGAGCCTCGCGGCTGCGGCGTTTGGGGCACGTTTTTCAACCTTTCCTGTATCGCAAGACATGCACCGGTCCAGGGCCGGCTTCAACAGCGGCCCGGTCACTCGCGAGACTACCATTTTCAGCCTGGGGAAGGGATAGGTTCACACTTCGGCGCCCGAAAGGCGTGCCGACATGCGAAAGGGGTGGGTGTCCTGCGACACCCACCCCCAAACGCTCAGGCCGTAAGACGGATCAGCGTGCCGCCGGAGCGGGAGCGGTCTTCGCCGGAGCACCGGCCGACGTCGGGGCGGTATATTCCTTGAACTGGGGCGCAGCCTTCAGCTCTTCCTTGGACTTGCGCAGCACGAGGCTGTCGCCATCATTGTTGCGCACCAGCTCCAGGGCGTTGAACGGCACAGCCACGTCCTTCTCACCGACTCCAAGGAAGCCGCCAACACCGATCACCGCGCCGACCACGGCACCGTTGCGATCGAGCAGCACGTCGTTCACCTCGCCGAGGCTTTCATCCCCGGAGCCGCGCACCTTGGTGCCGATAAGGGTGCTGGCCAGCCATTGTTCCTGTTTCTGGGTCTCGATGAAGGCGGCGGAATTCGCCGAACCGGAGGACATGGTGCTGGAGCTGCTGGTGGACGGCATCGTGCCGGTGCTGGTGGAGGGATTGGGAGGGGTCATCGGGGCCGCGGACGGTGCCGTGGCGGGCGGCGTCGCGGTCTGGGCGAAGGCGGGGCCGGCAAGAAGCGCGGCCAGGGCGGTCACAGTGAGCATTTTCGTGTTCATGACAAACTCCGTTCTCTAGTGCCGCGTTCAGCGCGGGATTACAGAGTATGTAACGGTGCCCTGGCGCCTGTGTTCCCCAAGGAACAATTTACATTCTCGCCCAAACTGAAACTTGAGCGCACCGGAAGAGGCCCTCTGTCATTCTACTGCGAAGTTCATGGTTTTTATTTCAACCTGAAAATATTATTCCATATGTCCCCTTAAGGCAGTCTCAAATTCGAGGGGGGCCGTCGACGGCCCGCACGGGATCACGGGCATGTGGTGGAACCAGCGGCGCACACGGCTGTTGGTCGTTCGCATCACAAGCGCGTAAGGGATATGGACAAGTCGCGCGATCATTCCGACATACTTCCGGGAACGAGGTCGATATGCGTTTCTTCATGATCCTGGCTGCAGCTCTCCTGGTCGCCGCCCCCGCGTCGGCGCAGGTGCAGCGGGTGCAACCCTTCCAGGGCCCGACATTCCCCTACCAGGGCGTGCCTGGGCAGAACACTTCACCGCCGGCGCCGCGGCAGCAGATGATCACCCCGCAGCCCCCGCCGCCGCGCCCCTCCGCGGGGGACGCCTCCCGCCGCATCCCGAGCGGAACGCAACCCCTGCCGAACGTCAACGGCGAGTGACCGGAATGCCACAGGCGGGGAATTTTCCTGTTCCGGCAAGTCCTTCTCCCGCAGCGCCTTGCCAGCGGAGGTGACCCTGTGGCAACTGGATTAGAGCCATGGCCTGGGGGTCACATGTTCCGCGCGCTATCCGATTTCATCACCGACATCACCGGCGGCCAGCGCGACGCCAGCGCGTTCGTGGAAAATGACTATCGTCTCGCTGCTGCCGTTCTTCTGGTTCATGTCATGTCGATCGACGGCAGCGTGACGGAAGAGGAGCGCCAGGTTCTGAAAACCGTTCTGGCGACCAGGTTCGATCTGGCCGAAGCCGAGACCGACACGCTGGTCGACCTCGCCATCGCCCGCGACGCGGAAGCGGTTGATCTTTATTCTTTTACCAGCATCCTCAATCGCGCCCTGGACGATCAGGGGCGGGAGCGGGTGGTGGAGATGATGTTCGAAGTGGCCTATGCCGATGGCGGACTGTCCGAATTTGAGGATAATCTGGTGTGGCGCGCGGCGGAGCTTCTGAACGTCAGCTCGCGCGAGCGGGTGCGAATTCGCCGCGAGGTGCGGGACGACACGGAAACCGAGGGTGGACAAAGCACTTAACGAGGACGAGCCGGAGGTCGAAATCGGCCGGGATGCCCCCGAAGCGGGCCGCATCCTCGTCATCCTCCACCAGGCGCATTCGCGGCCCGGGCGCATCGGCGAGCGGCTGGAACAGCGCGGCTATGCGCTCGACATCCGCCGCCCCGCCCTCGGCGAAGCGCTGCCCGCCCACCTCGACGACCATGCTGGCGCCGTCGTGTTCGGCGGGCCGATGAGCGTCAACGATCCCCTGCCCTGGATGCGCGACGAGATCGACTTCGTCGGCAAGGTGATGGCGGCGGACCTGCCGCTGCTCGGCGTGTGCCTCGGGGCGCAGATCATGGCGGTCCAGCTCGGCGCCAAGGTCGCCCACCACGCCGAGGGCGTCAGCGAAATCGGCTATTATCCCCTCGTGCCCACCGAACTCGGCCGCGACCTGCTGCCGTGGCCGAGCCATGTCTATCATTGGCATTCCGAAGGCTTCGACCTGCCCCGCGGGAGCGACCTGCTGGCCCAGGGGGACACGTTCCCCAATCAGGCGTTCCGGCATGGCCACAATGCTTTCGGCCTGCAGTTCCACCCGGAAGTCACCCAGGACATGATGTGCCGCTGGGCAACCCGGGGCGCGCACCACCTCACCAAGCCGGGCGCTCAGCCCGGGGACCAGCATCTCGCCGGCTGGAGCCGATACGATCCGGCCGTCTGTCACTGGCTGGACTGCTTCCTCGACAGCTGGCTCGGCCTCACGATGAAGCCCGGCAAGCCCCGATAAACTCAAGTTTTCTGAACCCCACCCTTGTATCCGCGCGACCGATAGACAACGCTCTGCGGTGGATCGGCGCGATCCGCGAGGAGATGGGCAGGAACATGCAACGTCGCGGAGAGCACGCGCGGGCAATATCCGCCGCTCCCGGCATCCAACGGCCGGGCCGCAGCGCCGCGCCGGGCGTCGCCGACAAGCCGGGATCGGCGGCCATGGCCGGGCACCGCGACGCCGGGGGGCGCTCCACGCGTGGCATCGGAGTCATCGGGCTGATCGGCGCGCTGCTGTCGATCGGGATCATTCTGGCGGTCGGGGTCGCGAGCTTTCGCGCGTTCAAGGCGGACAGCCAGTTGCGCGACGACCTGCTCCATTCCACCGCCCTACGCGCGCAATTGCAGGGCATCTATGGGGAATTGCTCGCAGCGGAAGCCGGCACCCTCGGCTATGTCGTGACCGGCAGGGACGAGTTCCTTGCGCCTCTCCAGCGGGTGCGTACCACCATCAGGAGCGAACTCGACGCCGTCGCGCGGCTGTCGGTCGAGCGCCCTCAGCATGCCGTTTTACTCCTGGAGCTTGCACGCTACGCCGACCAGGAAATGCGCCTGCTCGGCGACATGATCGATACCCGCGACGCCTCCGGTGCCCTCGCGGCCACCCATGTGATGGAAACCCGCCGCGGCAAGGCGGTGATGGAGCGCATCCAAGCGGTGGTCGAGCAGGTGCGGACCGCCGAGTTCGCCGCCATCACGACCCGGACCCGCGACGCGCGCCTCGCCGCCGAGCGCGGCAAGCGCAACCTGCTGCTGATGCTGGCCGCGTCGATCGCCGTGGTGGGCATCTCAAGCCTGGTGATGATCGCCCATCTGGTCGGCCGCCGCCGCACGGAACGCGCGGCGTCTCAAGCCCTTGCCCGCCAGAGCGCGATCATCTCCAGCGCCATGGACGCGATCCTCGTGGTCAACGCCGACGGTATCGTGGAGCACGCAAATCCAGCGACGCTGCGCGTCACCGGCTGGGCGCCGGACGAACTCGAGGGACGCCCGCTGAGCCTGCTGTTCGTCATGGCGCAAGCGGGTGGCGACGAAGACTTGGCACGGCGCCTGGATCAGATCGCACAGGACGGGGGCCGGGCTGACGACCTCACCGGGCGGCGCAAGAACGGCACCGCATTCCCCGTGGACATAGCGGTCGGTCGGATGCAGGACGGCGCCACCCGCCAGTTTGTGACGATCCTCCACGAGGCCGGCGACCGCAAGCCCGCAGATATCATGAAGAACGATTTCGTCTCCACCATCAGCCACGAGTTGCAGGCGCCGCTGGCCGCGATCGCGGACGCCCTCGGCGTGCTGGAGACCGGCGCGGCGGGCCCGTTGCCGCCCGCCGCGAAGCGGCTGGTGGAGATCGCCCACCAGAACGGCTGCAGATTGCAACGCCTGGTCAACGACGTCCTCGACATCGAGAAGATGCAATGGAGTTCCGTGAGCTTCGCCCGCGCTCCGGTATCCATGGCCCAGGTGACCCGCGAGGCGATCGAGCAGACCGCGTCCTATGCCAATGTTCAGCACGTTCACCTGGCCCTGGACGTCGAGGACGGGGATTCCACCGTGGTCGGAGATCACGAGCGGCTGGTGAAGGCACTGGCCAACCTGATTTCAAACGCGGTGAAGTTCTCGCCTGTGGAGGGTGTGGTCCGCGTGCGCATCCAGCGGTCCGGCGAGGTGGTTCAGGCAGCGGTGCAAGACCACGGCGCGGGCATCCCCCAGGCGCTGCGCGCCAGCATGTTCTCGCGCTTCGCCCCGACCGCCAACTCCGATCCCCAGTTGCGCAGCGGCGCCGATGTCGGCCTCGCCATCGTCAAGGACATCGTGGAACGCCATGCCGGCCGCGTGTCGTTCGAGACCCAGGAGGGGCTCGGCACCACCTTCATCGTCGACCTGCCTGCGCGCATCCCGTTGATCGCGCGGGCGGCGGGGCGGACATCCGGAGCCCAGATCCTGCTCGTCGGGGGCACCAGCGCGCAGGAGCAGGCCGCAAGCGCCGCCCTGAACGGCAACGGCCTCACCGTCGAACACGCGGACACCGCGGCGAAGGCCGAGGGGCAGGCGGCGATTCACCCCTATTGGGTGATCATCATCGCGCTGCGGCTGCGCGATTCCGACGGGATCGCGTTGATCCGGTCGCTGCGCCGTTTCGAGCGCACCCGCGCAACGCCGCTGCTCCTGCTCTCGCGCAACGCTTTTGCAGACGCGGTCTTGGTGGAGGACTGGTTCGACATGCCGCCGGAGCGCGACCGCATGATCGCCTTGGCCTCGCGCAAGGCGGGGCTGGCCCGCACCGGGAGCGTGCTGCACATTTCCAAAGGCAATGAATCGCGCCGCGCCGTGGCCTCCGGGCTGCGCGATCTCGCCGAGGTCATTCATGCCGCAGGCCTCGACGATGCCAATGCGATCATGGCCCAGCGCGACTGCCGGCTGGTGATCGTCGACATGTGGCCGTTCGACCTGTCGCTGCAGCATCTCGCCGCCTTGTTCCGGTTTTGCGCCGAAACCCATATGCCGCTGGCACTGCTCTCCCCCCGCACTCACGATCCTTTGATGGCCCGTCGGCTCGACCAGATGTTCCAGGCCGAGGCCGGAGCGTTCCCGTCGGCGGCGGAGCTGGTGATGGGTTGTATTCCCGCGTCTGCGTCCCCCTCTGAAGAGCCGAGCCCGACCGCCTGACCGTTACGTCAAGAGGAGGTCCGCGCGACGGGGGCGCCCCAACGTCAGTCCCACGAACGGCCGCGCGGACGTGATGCGCTGCAAAAAAACAGGATGCCATACCGCACCGGCGGATCTATTGTGCGCCCTTCGCCGAGCTCAAGATGGGCAGCGTATCCGGCGCCGGCGACACTCAGCGGGGACGGACCAATGAACACGCACGCACTTCCCCCCGGCGTCCGGGGCGTCGGCTATTCCATCCGTGCCACCTCGCCCGACTTCGACGATCTTGGCCCGAAGCTGGATGAGGCGGAACGGCTGGGGGTCGACTTCGTCGAGCTGCCCGTCTTCGCCTGGACGCTGATGGCGGATTGCCGGGTGCTGGAAGATCGGCTCGCGCGGCTGGCGGACGTCATCGCGGGCCGCCCCTTCGGCTATACTGTGCATGGGCCGCTCGCCATCAACCTGATGGAAAAGGGGCCGCGCCTGGAGCGCCACAAGGCGCTGCTGGATGCGACCATCACGGTTGCCGGCGCCCTGAAGGCGGTCAATCTGGTGCTGCACACGGGCTGCGTCCGGGATCCCGAGGACCATGTGCGCGTGGCCTATTCGCGCCAGCGCGAAGCCCTCGCGGAGGCCGGCGACAAAGCCGCGGCCGTGAACGTGACTTTGTGCGTGGAGAACGTCTTCCGCTTCGAGGCGATGCGGGAAACCGCCGTGCCCTCGCGCCTCGCCGAGGAAATCGACGCCATCGGCCATCCCCATGTGCGGGCGACGCTGGATGTCAGCCATGCCTACCTGCGCTGCACCGACGCCGGGCTCGACCTGATGGCGGAGATCGCCGTGCTCGCGCCCTTTGCGCGGCATGTCCATGTGCATGACAGCTTCGGCCGGCCGCTGGAAAGCTGGACCATCGACGAGGCCGAGCGGCTCGCCCTCGGCGAGGGCGACCTGCATCTGCCGGTGGGATGGGGGGCCATTCCCTGGGACGAAATGGCCGCGCGCTGCACCTTCGATGCCGGGGCGATCGTCAATCTGGAACTGCACCGCCGCTATTGGAGCGAACTGCCCGCGCAGATCCAGATGGTGCGTGCGCTGTCGCAACGCCTCGCCACGAGCCCGGCGACGGTCGCGTTCTGAACCCTGCCGCGCGGCCCGCCCGTCAGGCCGGGAAGCTTCATTGTGCCGCGCCTCGCTACGGCTTAGGTTCGCCCCAACAATAGATCGTGGGGAAACCAACCATGTCGGGCGCCATCGAACCCAGCACCATGATGCTGCTCCGCCGCTACAGCGCATTCGGGCTGGTGGCGGGCCTTGCCCTGCTGACCCTTATTCTCTCGTTCGCAGAACATCCCGCTTGGCTGTTCGTGTTCTGCGTCCTGTTCCCGCTGGTGCTGGTGGGCGTGTTCGACGTGACGCAGCCGCACCATTCCCTGCTGCGCAATTATCCCGTCATCGGCAGCGTGCGGTGGATGTTCGAGGCGCTGCGGCCCTATCTGCGGCAATATATCGTCGAGGACGACCTTGAGGGGCATCCCTATAACCGCAACGTGCGCAGCCTGGTCTACGCCCGCGCCAAGGGCGAAGAGGACCGCCAGCCGTTCGGCACCGAGCTGGACACCCAGGCACCCCAATATGAATGGATGACCCATTCGCTGGCGCCGACGCCGGTCGTCAAGGAGCCGTTCCGGGTGCAGGTGGGCGGCAAGGATTGCAGCCGACCCTATGCGGCCGCCGCCCTCAACATCTCGGCCATGAGCTTCGGCTCGCTCGGCCGCAATGCCATCGAGGCGCTCAACCTCGGCGCCAAGACCGGCGGTTTCTACCATGACACCGGCGAGGGCGGGCTCTCGCCCTATCACCGCATTCACGGCGGCGACATCGTGTGGGAATTGGGCTCGGGCTATTTCGGCTGCCGCAACCGCGACGGCTCCTTCTCCCCCGAGCGATTCGCCGAGAAAGCCGCCGACCCGCAGGTGAAGATGGTGGAGATCAAGCTCTCGCAGGGCGCCAAGCCCGGCCACGGCGGCGTGCTGCCGGCAGCCAAGGTGACGCCGGAGATCGCCGAGATCCGCGGCATCCCGCTGGGCGAGGACTGCATCTCGCCCTCGCGCCATCCGGCGTTTTCCACCCCGGCGCAGATGATGGAATTCGTCGCCCAATTGCGCGAGCTTGCCGGCGGCAAGCCGGTTGGCATCAAGATGTGTATCGGCCACCCCAGCGAGACCTTCGCCCTTGTCAAGGCCATGCAGAAGACCGGCATCGCGCCCGATTTCGTCGTGGTGGACGGGTCGGAAGGCGGCACCGGCGCGGCGCCGCAGGAATTGGCGGACCATATGGGCATGCCGTTGCGCGAGGGGCTCATCCTCATGCGGAACGCCCTGGTGGGCACCGGCCTGCGCGACCAGGTGCGGCTTGCCGCCAGCGGCAAGATTACCTCCGGGTTCGGCATGGCGGCGAACATGGCGGTGGGTGCCGACTGGTGCAACGCGGCGCGCGCCTTCATGTTCTCGCTCGGCTGCGTGATGTCCATGCGGTGCCATACCGGCCAGTGCCCCACCGGCATCACCACCAACGACCCCCATCTCCAGCACGGCCTGGTGGTGGAGGAGAAGGCACAGCGCGTGGCGCGCTTCCAGCATCACACGGTGGCAGCGCTCGCCGAGCTCGTCGCCGCGGCCGGCCTGATGCATCCGAGCGAACTGCTGCCGCACCACATCTGGCACCGGGTCACCCCGGTGCAGGTGCAGCCGCTCGATCGCCTGTATCCTTTCCTGTCGACCGGCGTGCTGAACGAGGCCCCGGAGGACACGCCCTATGCCGCCGAGTGGCGCGCGGCGGATGCCGACAGCTTCGTTCCCCGCGCCGCGGTGGGCCCGCGCCGGGCGGCCTGAGCCCTTCCGGGGCTTCCCCGATTTCCGTCACATCTCCCCGGCGCGGCCGCCTCGGGGCAGGCCGCCAGGCGGCCGATTGACCCGGTCGCAAGCCATCTTGCGGCAGCGCGGTAGGCTGCCCATATGCAGGATCGTCGGGATGCCTGAAGGGGTCCCGATGGAGGCGGACCGGATAGGGACGCATCGAACCGCAAAGTCGCTTGCTGAGGACTTTGGCTTATGTCGCGGATCTCTTCATTGTCGAATCCCTTTCTTCTGGGCTTCGACGAGGTCGAGCGCACGCTCGATCGGGTGACCAAGGGGGCCGAGGGCTATCCTCCCTACAATGTGGAGAGGATCGATTCGTCCACCGCGCCGTTGCGGCTGCGTATCACGCTTGCCGTCGCGGGGTTCACGGTGGAACAGCTCGACGTCACCCTCGAAGAGAAGGAGCTGACCATTCGCGGCCGTCAGGTCGAGGATGGGGAGGATCGGATCTACCTGCACAGGGGGATCGCGGCCCGGCAGTTCCAGCGCACCTTCGTTCTGGCCGAGGGCATGAATGTGCTCGGCGCGGAGCTGCGCAACGGGCTTTTGTCCATCGATCTCGTCCGCCCGGAACCAACCCGGCAGGCCAAGCGCATCGATATCGTTGCCCGCCCGTGAAGGAACGGATGACGAAAGGTCGGCGTTGCGGAATGGAGAGGTTGAGAAAATGATTGAGAAGAGCATCACGGAAGCCAATGTCACCCCCATCAGCCCGGAAGCCCTCGCGGGACTGGGCGGTGGTGAGATCGCCTATTTGCGCACCATCAAGTCCGAGGATGTGCCCCGCCTGTTTCCCCAGGCGCCGCAGATCGCGCCGGGGCTGACCTTGTTCACCCTGCACGCAGCCGATGGCACGCCCATCATGCTGACCGACAGCCGCGAGGCGGCGCTGGCCAATGCCAGCGAGCACGAATTGGTGACCGTGTCGGTGCACTGAGGACGAACGGAGAGTCGCGCCGGCTGGGCGCGGCCGCTCCGGGGCGCCCGCCTTCGGCCAAGGGGCCCAGCGACCCCGCCTCACATCTCAGGAAGAAGACACCCTCAGGCCGCGTCCGAAGCGGAAGCGGTGGTCAGCAGGGCGTGGATGGAGCGGGCGTCGCGCGAGGCCCGCAGCTTCTCGGCAATCTCGGGGTCTCGCAGCATGCGGGCGACCCGCGCAAGAGCCTTCAGATGGTCCGCCCCGGCAGCTTCCGGCGCCAGCAATAGAAACACCAGATCGACGGGTTCGCCGTCCAGGGCTTCGAAGTCTATGGGCTTTTCGAGCCGTGCGAAGGCACCGAACAGCTTGTCCAGCTTCGGCAGCTTGCCATGCGGAATGGCAATGCCACTGCCGACGCCGGTCGATCCGAGGCGCTCGCGTTGCAGGAGCGTCTCGAATATCTCGCGGGCGTCGCGGCCGATCAGCGCCGCGGCGTGCTGGGCAAGCTCCTGGAGAGCCTGCTTCTTGCTGCTCGCCCTCAAGGACGGGAAAACCGCATCGGGGGCGAGAAGATCGGCGAGGGGCATAGGTTGAAAATCCCTGGCGACGGCGGCCGGGGTGGGCTCCGAGAACGCGGGGGACGCTATTCCCAAGCCCAGGCGCCGGTCAATGGGTTTCCTCAAGGGCGAACGCTGAGGGATCAATCCAGCCCACATGCCCATCCGGCCGGCGGTAGACCACGCTCATGCGACCATGATTGGCGTGGCGGAAGACCACGACGGACGCGCCGGTGATCTCAAGCTCCACCACCGCGTCGCGGACCGAGAGGCTGCGCAGCTTGGTGACCTGCTCGGCCACCACGGTCGGGCTCCAGCCCTCGATTTCCTCATCGGTTTCGAGGTCGGGAGACGAAAGCACATAGCTTTGCGCGGCCTGATCGCCCTTGGCGTCGCCATTGCCGGGGCCGTGCTTGTCCTTGACGCGCTGCTTGTAGCGCCGCAGCCGCTTCTCGACCTTGTCGACGGCCGCATCGGCGCAGGAATTCGCGTCGTGTGCCGTGCCGTGGGCCTGGAGATTGACGCCGGAATCGAGATGCAACATGCACTCGGAGCGATATCCGGATCCGTCGCGGGCGACGGTGACATGGCCAGACCAGCCTCCGTCGAAATACTTCCCGATCACCTCGGAAATCCGATCCGACAAACGATGCCGGAGGGCCTCTCCGATGTCGATATTCTTACCCGAGACTCGTAGAGCCATTGCGATTTGATCCTCCGTGAGACGAGAGGTGAAGCGTTTCACCACCACCTGTCTCTGTTCTTGCAAACCGGCCGGCTTAACAGTGGTAGGAGCGCTTTAGCCAACTGTCAACGCTGTGCATTGCCTTGCTGGTTCCGCAAAGACAGGCACATTCGCGCCGCGCTTGGGGCCAGCCAGCACAAACGCTCGCCGTCCGCCTGTTTCGGCGTTTGCACCGCACCCGCCGCACCCACAGCTATTTCGCCGCCTTCGGGCCGGACCGCCGGGTGGCACGGGACCGATCGGATCCCGGAAACGAAAACACCCCCGGCAGGGGTCTGCCGAGGGTGTCGAAGCGATGCGAAAGAGAACGCCGATCAGGCGATCGCGGTTTCGGACTTGCGTTCGTTGCGCTTGCGCTCGTTGGGGTCGAGCCAGCGCTTGCGCAGGCGGATCGACTTCGGCGTGACTTCCACCAGTTCGTCGTCCTGGATCCAGGCCAGCGAACGCTCCAAAGTCATGCGGATCGGCGGGGTCAGGCGCACCGCCTCGTCCTTGGAGGTGGTGCGGATATTGGTGAGCTTCTTGCCCTTGAGCACGTTCACTTCCAGGTCGTTGTCCCGGTTGTGGATGCCCACCAGCATGCCCTGATACACCTTCCAGCCCGGCTCGATGATCATCGGGCCACGATCTTCCAGGTTCCACAGGGCATAGGCCACGGCCTCGCCTGCTTCGTTGGAGATCAGCACGCCGTTGATGCGGCTCGGAATGTCGCCCTTGTGCGGCTCATAGGCCTTGAACAGGCGGTTCATGATGGCCGTGCCGCGGGTGTCGGTGAGCAGTTCCGACTGGTAGCCGATGAGGCCGCGGGTGGGTGCGTAGAACACCAGGCGCTGGCGATTGCCGCCGGAGGGGCGCATCTCGACCATCTCGGCGCGACGCTCGGACATCTTCTGCACGACCGTGCCGGAATATTCCTCGTCCACGTCGATGACGACTTCCTCGACCGGCTCCAGCGTCTCGCCGTTCGGCCCCTGGTGGAACACGACGCGCGGACGCGACACGGCCAGTTCGAAGCCTTCGCGGCGCATGGTCTCGATCAGGATCGCGAGCTGAAGTTCGCCGCGGCCGGAGACGAAGAACGAATCCTTGTCCTCGGATTCCTCGATCTTCAGCGTGACGTTGCCCTCGCCCTCCTTGAACAGGCGGTCGCGGATCATGCGGCTCGTCACCTTGTCGCCCTCGGTGCCCGCCAGCGGCGAATCGTTGACGATGAAGGACATGGTGACGGTCGGGGGATCGATCGGCTGGGCCTGGATCGGGGTCTCCACCGAGGGGTCGCAGAAGGTGTCGGCCACCGAGCCCTTCACCAAACCGGCGATGGAAACGATGTCGCCCGCTTCGCCGACCTCGATGGGCTGGCGCTCGATGCCGCGGAAGGCAAGGATCTTCGAAACGCGGCCGGTCTCGATCAGATTGCCTTCGCGGTCGATGACCTTGATGGACTGATTCGGCTTCACGGTGCCGGAGGAGATGCGGCCGGTGATGATGCGGCCGAGGAACGGATTGGCTTCCAGCAGCGTGCCCAGCATGCGGAACGGCGCGTCGTCCACGTGGGCCGCCGGCACATGCTTCACGACGAGGTCGAACAGCGGGGCGAGGCCCTGGTCCTTCGGGCCTTCCGGGGAATGGGCCATCCAGCCGTCGCGGCCGGAGCCGTAGAGGATCGGGAAGTCGAGCTGCTCGTCATTGGCGTCGAGCGCCGCGAACAGGTCGAACACCTCGTTGATGACTTCCTGCGGCCGCCCGTCGGGCCGGTCCACCTTGTTGATCGCGACGATCGGGCGAAGGCCGATCTTCAGCGCCTTGCCGACCACGAACTTGGTCTGCGGCATGGGCCCTTCGGCCGCGTCCACCAGCACGATGGCGCCGTCCACCATGGACAGGATGCGCTCCACCTCGCCGCCGAAATCGGCATGGCCCGGGGTATCGACGATGTTGATGCGGATATCCTTCCAGACCACCGAGGTGGCCTTGGCGAGGATGGTGATGCCACGCTCTTTTTCCAGATCGTTGGAATCCATCACGCGTTCGGCGACGCGCTGGTTGTCGCGGAACGAACCGGACTGCTGGAGCAGCTTGTCCACCAGCGTCGTCTTGCCGTGGTCGACGTGGGCGATGATGGCGATGTTGCGCAGCTTCATAAGGATCTCAAACACCAAAACGCGGGCCCGATGGCTCGGACCCGCTCCCGCGAATTTCGCGGTGCAAAATACACATGCGCCCGGCTAAAGCAATCCAGGGCGTTGCGAAGAGGCGGATACGCTGCGTCAGGCGTGCCGCATCTGGAACCTGCGCAGGATCTGCGCCGGGTTCATCACCGTGCCGTCGGCGGTGCGGAGCCAAGCCAATTCCCGGTTCGCCGGCGCCTGAGTCGCGGCGAAAGCGACCGCGTCGTCCACGGTCTCGAATTCGTAGGGATCGGGCCAGTGGTCGGGGGCATTCACCGAGTGGGAGCTGGACCAATATTGAAGTTTCACGGGCTTTTCCGTGGCGTGCGTCGATGCGCTCATTATCTGCCTCCAAAGCTTGCCCGAAAGCGCGGCGCGCCTGCGGCCATCCTTTCGGCCCCGCCTGCCTCTTCTCCCCACCGGGAGCAACGCTCCGCCTGCTCCTGGGTTCCGCCCCTTGCGCCCGCTTGCGGTTGCGGCCAATGAGGAAGCGGAATGGGCCGGCGCGGCCCGGGGGCAGCGGGCGCGGCAATGCCAGGCGAACTTTTGATCGGCGTGTTCATCAGCCTCGTGAATGTCGCGCTTCAGGCGCTCGCGAGCGTGGCGCTGATCACCGCCATGCGGCACCTGGCGCACGGGCGCAGCCTGAAGCGCCGCTATGTGATCCTGCAGGTGGGCATGGTGCTCACCGGCACCATGCTCACCGCCACCCATCTCGTCCAGGTCGGCGTCTGGGCGATTGCCTATGACCTTCTGGGCGCGGTCAAGGACGGCCGCGACGCCTATTATCTGGCATTCGTGAACTTCACCACGCTCGGCTACGGCGACATCCTGCCGACGTCGGAATGGCGGCTTCTCGGCCCGATGACGGCGGCCAACGGCATGCTGATGTTCGGCTGGTCCACGGCGATCCTGTTCGCCGTGCTCACCCGCATCACCGACATGCTGGGTTTCCTGAAAGGTCCCATCAGTTCACACGCGCCAGCAAAGCCTGCGCTGCCGCGGGAGCCCGGATCTTCGCCCCGTTGATCATGTAGACGAAGACGTCGCGCGGGCCTTTCGCGGGTACCTTGGCGGGCGCCTTGCCGGCGAGGGCTTTCAGATCCTTCGGCACCTTGCCTTCCGCCCAGCTCGCCGCGCGCGCCGCCCACTGGTCAAGGGCGTCGGGCTCATAGCCGGTCTCCACCTCCTCCCGCGCGTCCTGAAGCCGGGCATAGACGAAATCGGCCGTGACATCGGGAATGGCGGGATAGCCGGGCTTGTCGGCATAGATGATCGCCACCTTGTGCTTGGCCGCCAGCGCAACGAAATCCGCCGTGCAGAAGCTCTCGTGGCGCACTTCCACCGCATGGCGCAGCTTCACCCCGTCGACGCTCTCCGGAAGGAGGGCGAGGAAGGCGCCGAAATCGTCGGGATCGAACGCCTTGGTGGGCGGGAACTGCCAATTGATCGGGCCGAGCTTTTCGCCCATCTCGGCAATGCCGCCGCCGACGAAGCGCTGCACGCTCTCGCCGGCCTCCGCCAGCACGCGGCGATGGGTGCAGAAGCGCGTGGCCTTGAGCGCGAACACGAAACCCTCGGGCACCTGGTCCGCCCAGCTCTTGTAGGTCTTCGCCGTCTGGCCGCGATAGAAGGTGCCGTTGACCTCGATCGAGGTCACCGCCCGGCTGGCGAATTCCAATTCCTTGGCGTGCTTGAGCCCGTCCGGAAAAAACGTGCCCCGCCAGGGCTCGAACGTCCATCCCCCGATGCCGACGCGAATGGCCATGGTGCACGTTCCCTTTTCAGTCAGACCAATGGCAGGACGTTGGAATACTTCACCTGTTCCAGGGCGAAGGACGATTCGATGGAGGCGATGCCTTCGACCCGTGTCAGCTTCTGCTTCAGAAAGCGTTCATAGGATTCCAGATCGGCCACCACCACCCGTAAAAGGTAATCGCGCTGGCCGGTCATGAGATAGCATTCCAGAACCTCCGGCCAATGGCGGATGGCGGCGGCGAACGCGTCGAGCGCGTCTTCCCTCTGGCGCTCCAGCTTGATCGAGACGAACACGCTCACCGGCAGGCCCACCGCCCGCTGGTCCAGCACCGCCACATAGCGCGTGATCAACCCCTCTTCCTCAAGATGCCGCACGCGGCGCAGGCACGGCGAGGAGGAGAGCCCCACCCGCGCCGCGAGCTCGGCGATGGTGATGCGCCCGTCTTCCTGGAGGGCGGACAGGATCTTGCGGTCGAGCAGGTCCATGGGGCGCATGTTTCGTGCGTGCGAGGGTAGGCAGACGCCAGAATACGCCAAATATGGAGCCGCGTGAGCCTCAAATAGGCGATTATCACCTCCGGTCGAAGCGTACTCTTCACTCCTGGCACCGCCGGTGCGGCGGCCGAGGAGACGAGACCATGACCCAGGCGCGCGACGCGACAGACCTCGCCATCCTGGCCGAGCTGGAGCGCAAGGTGCTCTGGCTCGCCAGTTGGACCATCCACAACGCCAACCACCTGCGCCCCAACACCGACGGGCTGAAGGTGGGCGGCCACCAGGCCTCCTCGGCCTCGCTCGCCACCATCCTCACGGCGCTCTATTTCCGCGTCCTGCGGCCGCAGGACCGGGTCGCGGTGAAGCCGCACGCGAGCCCGGTGTTCCACGCCATCCAATATCTGCTGGGCAACCAGACCCGCGAGAAGCTGGAGGCCTTCCGGGCGTTCAAGGGCGCGCAATCCTATCCCTCGCGCACCAAGGACATCGACGACGTGGATTTCTCCACCGGCTCGGTCGGCCTCGGCGTGGCGCAGACGCTGTTTGCTTCCATCGCGCAGGATTATGTGCGCGCCCACGGCTTTGCCCCGGAGCGTCCGGAAGGGCGGATGATCGCCCTCGTCGGCGATGCGGAGCTGGACGAGGGCAATGTATTCGAGGCCCTGCTGGAGGGCTGGAAGCACGACGTGCGCAACACCTGGTGGGTGGTCGATTACAACCGCCAGAGCCTGGATGGCGTGGTGCGCGAGGGGCTGTACGAGCGCTTCGTCGGCATTTTCGAGGCCATGGGCTGGCAGGTGGTGATCCTGAAATACGGCTCGCTCCAGCAGGCCGCCTTCGGCGAACCGGGCGGCGTAGCCCTGAAGGCCTGGATCGATACTTGCCCGAACTCGGAATATTCCGCCCTCACCTTCCAGGGCGGGGCTTCCTGGCGCAAGCGGCTGTTGGACGATCTCGGCGACCAGGGCCAAGTCTCCGCGCTGATCGCGCGCCGCTCGGATGCGGAGCTTTCCGCCCTCATGACCAATCTCGGTGGCCACGATCTGCCCACCATCATCGACGCGTTCGAAAGCATCGACCACGACCGGCCGGTCTGCTTCCTCTGCTACACGGTCAAGGGGTTCGGCCTGCCGCTCGCCGGCCACAAGGACAATCACGCCGGCCTGATGACCACCGCGCAGATGGAGGTTCTGCGGGCCGCCCTATCCATTCGGCCGGGACATGAATGGGACCTGTTCGAGGGTCTCGCCACGCCGCAGGAGACGCTCGCGCGGTTCCTGAAAAGCGTGCCGTTCGTGCAGGAAGGCACCCGCCGCTTCACCGCGCCGGCCTTGCCAGTGCCGACGCTGACCACGCCCCCGAACCCGACGCTTTCCACCCAGGCGGGCTTTGGCCTGATCCTGCAGGAACTGGCGCGCGGCGACAGTGCGCTTGCCGAGCGGATCGTCACCACCTCGCCGGATGTGACGGTCTCCACCAATCTTGGGCCGTGGGTGAACCGGCGCGGCCTGTTCGCCGAGCGCGAGTTGTCCGACGTGTTCAAACGCGAGCGCATCCCCTCCACCTTCAATTGGGAGTTCTCGCCCAAGGGCCAGCATCTGGAGCTGGGCATCGCCGAGATGAACCTGTTCCTGGCGCTCTCCGCGCTCGGGCTCTCCCATTCGCTGTTCGGCGCGCGGCTGATCCCGGTCGGCACGCTGTACGACCCCTTCATCTGCCGCGGGCTCGATGCGCTGAACTATGCCTGCTACCAGGACGCCCGCTTCATCCTGGTCGCCACCCCGTCCGGCGTGACGCTGGCGCCGGAAGGCGGGGCGCACCAGTCCATCTCCACGCCGCTGATCGGCATGGCACAGGACGGGCTGGTGGCGTTCGAGCCGTGCTTCGTGGACGAGCTGGCGGTGCTGATGGGCTTCGCCTTCGACTATGTGCAGCGCGACGGCACGGGCGGGGACGACGCGCGCAACTGGCTGCGCGACGAGACCGGCGGCTCGGTCTATTTCCGCCTCTCCACCCGCCCGCTGGAGCAGCCCAAGCGCACCCTGACGGATGAGCAGAAGCGCCACATGGTGGACGGCGCCTATTGGCTGCGCGAGCCCGGCCCCAATTGCGAGGTGGTGGTCGCCGTGCAGGGCGCCGTGACGCCGGAAGCCATCGAGGCCGTGGGGCTGATCGCCGAGGACCGGCGCGACGTCGGCCTGCTCGCAGTCACCTCCGCCGACCGGCTGCATGCCGGCTGGACGGCGGCGGCGCGGGCGCGCGAACACGGGCTGCCCCATGCCACCAGCCACGTGGAGCGCCTGCTGGCGCCACTGCCGCGCCATTGCGGTCTGGTGACGGTGATCGACGGGCATCCCGCAACGCTGGCCTGGCTTGGATCGGTGCAGGGCCACCGCCAGCGGGCGCTGGGCGTGGAGCATTTCGGCCAGACCGGCACCCTCGCCGATCTCTATCGCGCCCATGGCATCGACAGCGCCGCCATCGCGGCGGCGGCGCAGGCGATAGCACCGGGCCGACCGTTGCGCCATCTCAAGGCGCTCGGCTGAGGCCGCCGTCCGGGATATCGTCGGAATGGGTTCAGGCGTGCTTCGGCGCCTGTCCCTCGTAGCGGGCGAGCGCCTCGCGCAAGGCCACGATCTCGCCTTGGAGGCGGATCAGGTCCTCGATGCTCTTGCCGGTGGCTTCGAAGATGCAGCGCGGCACGTCCTTGGCCTGGTCCTGCAGCGCCCGGCCCTTTTCGGTGAGATGAATGCGCACCTGCCGCTCGTCGCGCGCATCACGCTCCCGCCGCACGTGGCCCGCGCTTTCCAGGCGCTTCAGCAGCGGCGTGAGCGTGCTCGATTCCAGGAACAGGCTCTCGCCGATCTGGCCCACCGTCTGCCCGTCGCGATCCCACAGAGCAACCAGCACGAGATATTGGGGATAGGTGATGCCCAGCGTATCCAGGATGGGCTTGTAGACGCGATTGAAGGCGTGCCCGGTGGAATAGACGGCGAAACACAGGAAGTCGCCGAGCTTCAGTTGGTCTTGGTCCATGACGGTCCCCTCGGGCAGCGGCATCCTGAGGGTGCCGGCCGGGGTCGATTTTAGATCGCACGCGATATACCGGCAAGCGATACTGCGCCGGCTGAAGCGCACCCGCGTTGCTTGACAGCGCCAGCTTATCTCTGTACTGATTGGTACACACATATCCAATCAGTACAGGAGACCGTCATGTCCGAGGCGCCCGAACCCCGTCCCCCCTTCCCGCCCTTCACTTTCGAGACCGCGACCAAGAAAGCGCGCGGGGCAGAAGATGCCTGGAATTCCCAGGATCCGGTCCGCGTCTCGCTCGCCTACACCCCCGACAGCGTGTGGCGGAACCGCTCCGAATTCTTCTCCGGCCGCCCCGCCATCGTCGAATTCCTCACCCGCAAGTGGCAGAAGGAACAGGACTACCGGCTCATCAAGGAATTGTGGGCGTTCCACGAGAACCGCATCGCCGTGCGCTTCCAGTACGAGTGGCGCGACGCCGCCGACCAATGGTATCGCGCCTATGGCAATGAGAATTGGGAGTT
The DNA here is from genome assembly GCF_043195195.1 of Roseixanthobacter psychrophilus. Lineage (NCBI taxonomy): Bacteria > Pseudomonadati > Pseudomonadota > Alphaproteobacteria > Hyphomicrobiales > Xanthobacteraceae > Roseixanthobacter > Roseixanthobacter psychrophilus. The sequence goes on along the minus strand of NZ_JBAFWT010000004.1, from coordinate 18,320 downwards.
CGACGCGAACGGCCTCATGCGCTGGCGCCAGGCCAGTATCAATGATGTGAAGATCGCCGCCTCCGAGCGCAAATTCCTGTGGCCGCAGGGCCCGCGTCCGGCCGATTATCCCGGCCTCAGCGAACTTGGATTGTAATGGCGAAGATCGTCCACGAACGCGAAGATGTGCTGCCCGCCCTCGGAGAAGTGTTCCGCGAACACGGCTTCGAGGGCGCGAGCCTGGCCATCATCCAGTCCCGCACCGGGCTCGGCAAAGGCAGCCTCTATCACTTCTTCCCCGGCGGTAAGGAGGAGATGGCCAATGCCGTGCTCGCCCATGTGGACCGCTGGTTCGAGGATGAGGTCTATCGCCCCCTGCGGGAGGATCCCGACGCCGCCCGTGCCATCACTCGGATGATCGCCTCCACCGACGCTTATTTTCGCTCCGGCCTGCGGGTGTGCGTGGTCGGCGTGTTCGCGCTCGGCGAAACCCGCGAGCGCTTCGCCTTGGCGGTGGCCGATTATTTCGTGCGCTGGCGCGACGCGCTGCGCGAGGCCCTGCTGCGCGCCGGACGCACCGAGGCGGAAGCGGAAGACCAGGCGGAGGACGCGGTCCTCTCCATCCAGGGTGCCCTGGTCCTGTCCCGGGCCGTCAACGACACCGCCGTCTTCACGCGCGCTCTCGCCCGCCTGAAGACCCGCCTCGCCGTGTGAGGCTGCGCCTTGCGCGCGAGGCATACCAGCGGCCCCAAGCCCTCGTCCGCGGCCTCTTGCCCGCGACCTTCGCCTGTTCCAGTGTGCCGCCATGTCGAGCATCGCGCCCCCATCCCGCCACCTCCCCGCAGACCGTGTCGCAGATGTCCTGGAGCGGATTTCCACCCGGATCGGCGCGCGCCACGTGCTGCCCCCCGGTCCCGATGCCGCGCCCTATCTCGTGGAGACGCGCGGTCTGTTCCAGGGCGAGGCGCCTGCGGTGCTGCGCCCGGGCACGGCGGAGGATGTGGCCTTCTGCGTCGCCCAATGCGCCGAGGCCGGGCTGCCCCTGGTGGCGCAGGGCGGCAATACCGGCGTTGTCGGCGGCCAGACGCCGTTCGGTGAAATCCTGATCTCCCTCGCGCGCCTCGACCGCATCCGCGACATCGACCCGACCGATTTGACCGCCACGGTGGAAGCCGGCTGCACGCTTCACGCGGTGCAGGAAGCGGCGCGGGCGGCGGATTGCCTGTTTCCCCTCTCCATCGCGTCGGAAGGCACCTGCCGCATCGGCGGGAATCTCGCCACCAATGCCGGCGGGGTCGCGGTTCTGCGTTATGGCAACATGCGGGAATTGACGCTCGGCCTGGAGGTGGTGCTGCCGGACGGGCGGCTCTGGAACGGGCTCTCGCGCCTGCGCAAGGACAATACCGGCTACGACCTGCGCGACCTGTTCATTGGCTCGGAAGGCACCCTCGGCATCATCACGGCCGCGACCCTGCGCCTGTTCCCGCGCCCGCGCCAGCGCAGCACCGTCTTCGCCGGCCTGCCGAGCGTGGAGGCCGCGCTTGCCTTGTTCCGCCGCATGCGCGACGTGGCGGGCGACAGCCTGACCGGCTTCGAACTTTTGTCCGATTATTGCATCGAGACGGTGCTGAAGCACATTCCCGGCACGCTCCGCCCGCTCGGCCAGCGCCACGCTTATTATGCGCTGGCGGAACTCACCTCCACGCGGCTGGTGGACGATCTGCCCGCCCTCGCCGAAGGGGTGCTGGAGCAGGCGATGGACGCCGGGGAGATCGAGGACGCCACCATCGCCGCCAGCGAAGCCCAGGCGGACGCGCTCTGGAAGCTGCGGGAAACTCTGCCCGAGGCCCAAAAGTTCGAGGGCGGCTCCATCAAACACGACATCTCGGTGCCGGTGTCGCGCGTGCCGGCCTTCTACACCGAGGCGAGCCGGCTGTGCGAAGCCCACATGCCGGGCGTGCGGGTCTGCGGCTTCGGCCACATGGGCGACGGCAACATCCATTTCAACCTCAGCCAGCCGGTGGGCATGGACAAGGGCGAGTTTCTCGGCGAATGGGAGGCGTTCAACCGCCTCGTGCACGACCTCGTCGCCGGCCTCGGCGGCTCGATCTCCGCCGAGCACGGGATCGGCCTGCTCAAGCGCGAGGAATTGCGCCTTTACAAGGATCCCGTCGCCCTGGATGTGATGGCCGCCGTCAAACGCGCCATCGACCCGGCCGGCCTGCTCAATCCCGGCAAGGTGCTGCTGCCCGGCGCCAACTGATCAGGCGGCGGGCGCCGCCGGCGAGGCGTTCGGCGGGGCCTTGCCCTTCACGCCCACCACCGTGACCACGGCGAGCGCGAGGGGAATCGCGGCGGCGAGGAACACCGTGTGGGTGAGGTGGTGGTCAAGCAGGATGCCGTACCCTATCGGGCCGATCAGCGCGCCGATGTCGTAGCCGGAATAGACCACGCCGAACACCTTGCCCGTGGAACCGGCCGCGGCGGCGCGGCGCACCAGCACGTCGCGCGACGGCATGGTGACGCCCACCGATGCGCCGATCAGCGTCAGCAGCCCGACCGCCGCCGCCGGCCCATAGGCCACGAAGCCCAGCAGCACGCACATCACGGCTGCGACCGAGAGGCCGATCATCGCCACCACATGGTGGCGGGTGATGCGGTCGGCCAGCCAGCCGCCGGCGGCGACGCCCACCGCCTGGCCGATCTGATAGGCGGTGACGGCGAACGCCGCGATACCGGCCGAGACGCCGAACCCTTCCTGGAACGCGGTGATCGAGAAGTTCTGCACCCCCACCAGCGACATGGCCGACAGGACGAAATAGAGGAAGGCGAGCAGCACCACCGGCGTCATCAAGATGTGCATGAAGCTCGGTGCGGGACCGCCGGGATGGTCGGCGCGGCGCTCCGCGTGGGAGGGCGTGCGCAGCACGGCGCGACTGGCTATCAGCGCCAGCGCGATGCACAGGCAGCCGATGCCGAGGATGATCAGCGCGATGCGCCATCCGTACACCAGCGCCAGCCCGCCCGAGACGATGGGCGAAAGGGCAAAGCCGATATTGCCGAAGATCACATGCGCCGCGAACGCGCGGCCGAGCCGCTTGCCGCCGATCCGATGGCTGAGGATGGACAGGTCCGCCGGGTGGTAGACGCTGTTGCCGAGCCCCGCCAGCATGGCGAGCGGCAGTATGGCGGCATAGCTCGGCGCGACGCCGATGGCGGCCATGGCCGAAGACTGCAGCACGATCCCGCACAACAGCAGCCGGTCGGCCCCGAAGCGGTCCACCAGCACGCCGGCAAGCACCTGCCCGGCGCCGGAAAACAGATAGAAGAGCGAGAGGATGAGGCCGAGTTCCGTAAACGACACGCCGAGATCGTCGCGCATCACGAGGAACAGCGGGGCAAGCGCCAATTGAAGGATGTGGCTGACGAAATGCGCCGCACCGACGGCGCCGATGGTCGCCACTTCGCCGCGGGTGATGCGGCCGGGCTCGAAGGTGGTATGCAAAGCGTCTCTCCCTGGCCCGCTCTTGAAGGGCGGGCTCGTCCTTGCCCGGGCGCCGCCGCGTCCGGTCAGTACACCGCGCGCGAGCCGCTGCCGCCGAAATAGCGCAGGGTCAGGCAGGTGATGTCGTCGGCCTGGGGGGCCCCGCGCTCGAACGTGTGAATCGAGGCGAGCACCCGCTCGGCCAGTTCCGGAACGTGGGCCGTGGTCACGCCCTCGGACAGCAGGGCTTCGAGGCGCCCCTCGCCATAGGGCGTGTCGTCGATGTCGAACGCCTCGGTCACGCCGTCGGTGAACAGGAACAAGGTGTCGCCGGGCGCAAGCTGCATCTCGTGCTGGACATAGACGAAGCCTTCCAGGACCGCGACCGCCATGCCCGCCGTGCTCGGCAAGGTGGAGAGCGCCCCGTCGCGGCTGATGCGGTAGGGCAGATTGTGGCCCGCATTTACGAAAGTGAGACGTCCGGTTTCAAGATCGAGCACCCCGTAGAACAAGGTGACGAACAGCATCTGCTCGTTTTCCACCGCCAGCAGATCGTTGAGGCGGCGCACGCAGCCGGCGGGCGAGCGCTCGAACAGCGCGGTGGAGCGCAGCAGGGTGCGCGAGATCGCCATGAACAGCGCCGCCGGCACGCCCTTGCCCGAGACGTCGGCGACCACGAAGCCGAGGGTGGATTCGTCGATCAGGAAATAATCGTAGAAGTCGCCGCCGACCTCGCGCGCCGGAGTCATGCTGCCGTCCACGGCGATACGGGGGTCGGGGGAGAATTCCTTGGGCAGAATGGCGAGCTGAACCTGGCGTGCAATCTCCAGCTCCTGCTGGAGGCCGGCCAGCTTGGTCTTGGTGATGAGGGCCTCGCGCAATTCCACCACCATGGCGGAGAGGCGGGTATATTGTTCGACGATGCGGCGGGAGAGATCGTGCAGCACCCGCGCCACCCGACGCAGCTCGTCGTCCTGCTCCTGGCGCTCGCCGGACTGCAGAAGGGCGAGAACCTCCTCCCGGTCGCTGGCGTCGAGGGCGTCCGCGAGCGCCTTCAGCTCGCGCGAAATCACCGTCTCCTGGCGGCGGCGCACGCGGTCGCGCTGGCGCCGGCTCTCGGCCAGCGCCTGGACATTGCCGCGCAGGCCGACGACCGCCTCGGCGATGCGGCCAATCTCATCCTTGCCGGTCCGCTCCAGCGTCACCGAGGTGTCGCCGCGCGACAGCGCCTGCAGCACGTCGATGGCATCTTCCAGCGGCCGGAAGGAATACCAGAGAAAGGCATTCACGCCGATCACGCCGATCAGCAGCAGCACGATGCCGGCGGCGATGGCCCAGCTGCGCAGCGCGCTCTGGGCCGCCCAGGCGGCCGTGGTGTCCTTCAGCGAAACGAGGCCGCCGACCAGGCCGCCGTTGATATCCTCCACCGGCACGCTAACCACCGAGAAGGTCTGCGCATCGAGATCAATCCGCTCGTAGTGGGCCTGCCGGGGCGCGATCACCGGCGCGGCACGCGCCCAGAGCACGGCATCGCTGGTCGCGGCGATCCGCTCGCGTAGGGTCAGCAAGGTTGCCGCTGACTGGGTGCTGGCGGCAAAGCGCTGCACGGCGGAGCCGACGTCGCGCCCGAGCACCAGCACCACCTGCCCGATGCCCTGAAGGGAGATGACGCGGGTCGCCACCACGAGGATCTGATTCGCGGCGATAGACCGCAGACCGCCGATCCGCGTGCCCGCGAGAGCCCGATCGAGGCTGCCGGCATCAAGGATTGGACGCCCCGAGCCGAGGCCCGCCGAGAACAGGACCTCGCGGTCGGCCGCCACCACTTCGAAGCCGAGCGCCGTGTCCGGCCCGATGCCGAGATCCGACAAAGCGGCGAGCATGCCCGAGCGGTCGTTGAGCCCGAGCGCAATGCGCAGCGCGCTCGATTCGACGATCCGCACGAGCCGTTGGTCGAGTTCGGCCACCTGCACCGTCACGATCTCGCGCCAGAGCGAGGATTGGCCGGCAATGGCGATTTCCGAGGTGCGGGCTTCCTCCAGCCGGTCGCGCACCAGGCTGGCGGCCCAGAATGTGGCGATCAGGGCGATGAAACCCAGCGCGACGATCAGCGTGATGCGCGTGCGCAGAAGCATCAGGAGCCCCGCCCCACCTTCGAAGATGTCCCACCCTGGCTGCGCGGCATGGCCTCGCGGCGAATCCGCTCCACGTCCGCGCGGAGCCCGCCCTCGAAGTCCACCGCCAGCAATTCCTCGGCATAGGCCTGCAGGGCGAGCCATTTGTCGGCGACCCGATGAACGCCCGCGCTGGCCGCGCGATAGGCGCGGGCGATGGCGCCCTGTCCCATCCGCGCGCCGCCCGGCCCGCTGTCGAGTTCGCCACCGACGTTGCGAGTGAGCAGCGCGACAAGGCGGATGCGGCTCTCCGCCAGCGCCGAGCCGGCAAATAGAGCGCCGAGCACCCCCGAGATCAGGGCACAGATGAAGACCGCGCCGGCCAACGGCAGATAGACCACGGACAAGGCCGTGCTGAGGGTGGCCGGGGCGGTCGTCACGTCCACCTGGCCGACCGGGATCGTATCGACCTGGATCGGCACCGAGACCGTTTCCCCGCCTGGAACAGGCCCGATCGCGAAGCGCGCCTCGCGCCCGTCGGGGCCGCGCAGCACGATGCGCGTGATGCCCGGGGTCTGCGCCATCGTATCGGACAGATAAGCCTCGACGCCGGGCAGCAATTTGAGCGGGATGCCGAAGCGCGCCGCCTTTTCGAACTGCAAGGCGAGCGCGCGCGCCACCGATGTGCCGATAATGGTGGCGTCGCGCCTGGCGGTTTCCTCCACCTTCTGCCGGAAGCCGTCGAACATGAGCGTGCCGGCGCCGCCGCCGACCGTGAGGCTGAGCAGGAACACGAACACGCCGACCCGCAGGCGGTCCCGCAGGCGGGTCATGGGCGGGTCAATGGGCATCGTCGAGCGCTCCCAATTGGGTCAGGCCACGCTCGATTCGCTGCTCGGCCTTGGTCCAGGTCTCGTGCGTCTGCACCGCCAGCGATTCCAGCCCGGGCCCTGGCGTCGTTTCCACCCTCTCCCCGCGCAGCACCCGCGCCACCCGGTCGAACGGGCGGGTCACGGCGTAGGCGAAGCCGAAGGCCGCCAGCACCGCGAGCACCACGGCGCCGAGGGCCAAGGTGGACGTGCGCTGGATCAGATCGAGATGCAGCGCATCGCCACGCGTGCGGCGCGCGCTGTCGGAGACGATCACGGCAATGCCGCCGGCCAGGCCGAGGTCGTCCTCGAACCGCGTGCCGAACACGCTCTCGCCGCGCGTGACGGTTTGCCAGGTGCCGTCCTTCTTCAGATTGTCCACCCAGCCTGACGTGACATTTTCGCCGACCACCCCGCGATCGGTGCTGTATACGGATTTTCCGCTCGCATTGAAGATGTCGATCGCCAGGACTGACGAATCGCTAGCCTTCTCGCGCTCGATTCGCGATTGCAGAGGGGAAATCTGGTCCAAAGCGAGTCCGATGGACAGGTTCGCCTCGGTCGTGCTGCGCAATGCGCCGATCAGGCGCGAGACACGGGCTTCCTCGATCTCGCCATTGACCCGTTCGCCGGCAAGGAAAGCGCCTGCAGCTACCGCCGCGATGGTCAGCAGCACCGAAAGAATCACAACCAATACAAGGCGGCTGACGAACGACATGAAAAATGCTTATGGCTAGGGACGGCGGACGTTAGCCGCCCAGGCCGCTTCAAACCAGACCTAAACTGCATCGCTCCGAAAAAAGCTCATGGATGAAGGGTCTTCCCTTCGCCAGCGGGCCCTGACAGAGTGCAAAGGCTTCGCGGGACTGCACAAATGATCCGAACCACCATGGGCTTGATCGCGCTGTTCGCGATGATCGCCGCTGCTTGCGTGGCGTTCGGCGCATACTTTTCGTATGTCACCCTGCAAAACGCGCATCGCAACGCCGTGGAGGCGCGTTTTGCCATCACCGCCGACCGCATAGCCACCACCGCCCAGTTCGCCGCCAGCCTCGGCATCGCCCTGCCGGCCCAGTCCACCCTGGAGGATCTGGTGCGGCGCGAGGCCCGGCTCGATCCGGATGTTCAATCCATCGATATCCTGGACGACCACGACACCGTGCTGTTCAGCAGCGCGCAGGGCCGTGCCGGCAGCCCCGCGGGCCCATTGCCGCACGCCGTCGGCACGCGGATCGAGAATGATCTTGCGGCGAAGATCGGCCGGGTCGTCGTGCGCTATGAGGCGGCGGCGATCGAGGCCGGCGACAAGGCCCTGGCCGAAGACCTTGGCATGATCGCATTGCCGACGCTGATCGGCGCCGCGCTTGCCACGATCGCCATCGGCATCCTCTTGGCCGCCGACCTCCAGCGCGCCGCGCGCCGCGCTGCCGAGCCGAACAAATGGCCGCCCGCCGCGCGCTCCGCCCTCGCCAGCGTAAAGGCGACCCACGCCAGCGTCCGTACGGAGCCCGCTCGCCAATGATCGGCTTGCGCGCAGGCATCTCTCTCGCCATCGCCTTCATCCTGTGCGCCGCGCTGGCCGTGATCGGCTGGGCCGCCGGCCAGACGGCGGAGCGCACCATCGTGCCCGCCATCTCCGCCAAGGCGCAGTCCGTGGGGCGCTCGGCCGCCGCTTTGGTTGAAAATGCCGTGCAGGCGGGCATTCCGCTGGAGCGGCTGGTGGGCGTGACCGATTATTTCGACGAATTGCGGGCCAGTAACGCGGAACTGGCCCGGATCCGCCTGACCAACAGTTTCGGCGCGGTGCTCGCCCAATCCGGCGAGGCGGACCTGCCGGCCGATACGCCGGTCATCTATTCCGCGGTCACCACGCGCAGCGGCGCCCCGCTGGCAACCATCGCCATCGCCATCGACAGCAGCGTCGTCTCGGCGCAGGTCAGCGCCGTGCTGGTGGATGTGGCATTCATCGGCATCGTCTCGCTGCTGGTGGCGCTCGAACTGGTGGCCCTGGTGGTGGGCACCAGCGGCGTCGAGGCGCTGGCCGCGCTGGAAGCGCGCATTCGCGCGCTGGCCAAGGGCCGCCTCGCCCAGCACGCCAAGGACGACGCCGCAACGCTGCCGCTGATCGCACCCATCGATGCCCATGTGGAAGAGGTGAATGCCGCCCACCGCGCCGTGCGCGCCACGGCCGAGCGCAAGGGCGATGCCGCCGCCCTGGCCGCCCTGGCCGAAGTAGAGACGCGCACCGGCCTCGGCACCGTTCATGCCGGCGAGAACCATGCCGCGACCATCGTGCGGCCCGCCCTGTTCCTGTTCATGCTGGCGGAGGAACTCACCCGCCCGTTCCTGCCCCGGCTGGTGCAAGGTCTGGTGCCGGCAAAACTCCCCTTCAGCCTCGACGTCGCCATGAGCCTGCCGATCGTGGTGTTCATGGCCGGAGTGGCGCTGTGCCAATTGCCGTTTGCCGTCGCCTCCGAGCGCATGGGCCGGCGCGCCAGCTTCATGCTGGGCGCGTTGATTGCCGCCCTCGGCTATTGCGCCTCTGGTCTCACCGCCGATTATTGGCTGTTCCTCGCCACCCGCTTCGCCTCGGCCGTCGGCTATGCCCTGGTCTTCGTTTCGGCGCAGGGCCATGTCATCGACCAATCGCGCCCCAGCGAGCGCACCGCCGGCCTCGCCGTCTTCGTCAAGGCGATCATGGTGGCCGGCCTGTGCGGGCCGCCGATCGGCGGCGTAATCGCCGACCGGCTGGGCGGGCAGGCCGCGTTCCTGGTTTCCGCCGGCCTCGCCCTGACGGCGCTGGTGGTGGCCTTCTTCTCGCTTCCCCGTTCGCAGCCGCGGCGCGGCAGCGTGGGGGTCGGCGTGTCCGACCTCGCCGCAGCCCTTAAGGCGCCCCGCCTCGCGGCGCTGCTGTTCGGCTGCGCGCTGCCGGCGAAATTCCTGTTGGTGGCGGTGTGCTTCTATCTTGTCCCGGTGGAATTGCAGCGCGAAGGCTATAGCGCCGCCGCCATCGGCCGGCTGCAGATGATCTATCCCATCCTCATGGTGGTGGCGGTGCCGCTGTTCGCCGCACTCGCGGAACGCATGAACGCCCGCTCCGGCTTCGTCATCGCAGGCGGGCTGATCGCCGGCGGCGGCGCCCTTCTGCTCACCCTTGGAACCTCACCGCTGCTGATCGCCCTGGTACTGGCCCTGCTCGGCATCGGCCAATCCATGTCGATCGCACCCCAGTCGGCCCTGGTCGCCGACAGCGCCCGTCATGTGCCGGGCGGCAGCTCGGCCGGCGTGCTCGGCCTGTTCCGGCTGATCGAGCGGTCGGGCAACGCCACAGGACCGGCGGCCGCCGGCCTGCTGCTGGCAGCGATCGGATTTGCCGCGGCAACCGCCTCGATCGGTATAATGGTTGTGGCGGGAGCCCTCGCCTTCGCGCTATCTGGGCGGCAGGCAACCGCCACTCCGACCGAGGTCGCCCACGGGCCCGACGTCTCACCAGAAGGAACCCCGCTGTGATGGATCGGCGCTCCGTTCTCTCCCTCGGCCTGGGTGCAGGCGCACTCGGGGCGATGGGCGCTGCCGCGCCCGCCCACGCGCAGGACCGTCCGTTCCGGATCCTCATGCTGACATTTCGCGGCGATACCGATGTGGAACGCGGGTTTCGCTATTTCTTCGAAGCCGCCGGGGTGCAGGCCGATTTCCTCACCCGCGACGTGGAGCGCGATGCCACCAGGGTCAAGCCGATCCTCGCGGAGGTACTTCCAACCTTCAAGCCCGACCTGATCTATACCTACGGCACACCCAACACGCTCGCCGTCGCCGGGCCTTACGACGCGCCGGCGGATGCGCCGTTCGTGCGCGACATCCCGGTCGTGTTCGCCTTGGTGGCCGCGCCGGTGCAGGTGAAGATCGCGCCCTCGGTCGCCTCCTCCGGCCGCAACGTCACCGGCGCCGTACACGTGGTGCCCACCGACGTGCAGATGCGCGCCATGCAGACCTACAAATCCTTCTCCAAGGTCGGCGTCATCTACTCCCCGAACGAGAGCAATTCGCTGGTCATCGTACGGGAGATGAAGGCGTTCTGCGACAGCATCGGCGCGACTCTGATCACCCAGCCGCTGACCATGAAGGGCACCCGCCCCACCGGCGACGGCGTGGAGGATTTCGTCCGCAACATGCGCGCCCAGGGCGTGGACTGGCTGTACCTGCCCCCGGACACCTTCCTCGCGACCATCTTCAACCGCATCGCCCCCGTGGCCATCGACGTCGGCTTGCCGACGTTCGGCTCGACGGAATTCTTCCTGCGGGAGGGCGATGGGCTTGTCGGCCTGGTCAGTCGGTATTATTCGGTGGGACAGCTCGCCGCATCCAAGGCGATCGACATATTGGTGCAGAAAAAGGCGCCTAAGGATATTCCGATCGAGACGCTGAAGCGGTTCGCCTTGATCATCAACATGAACGTGGCGAAGAAGCTGGGCGTATTCCCCCCCATCGTCATGCTGAATTATGCGGAAGTGCTCACATGATGGCCGGTTCTTCGGCAGCGCGGCCTCTCGACGACAGTATCGGCTGGCGCGAACTGGGCCCGGAGGATCTGGACGATATCGAAATCCTGCACCGGCTGGCGGTTGGCCCGGTGGTGCGGCCCGATATCGTCAAGCCGGAATCGCGTGCCTATTTCGCCAGCATTCTCAACGGCCGGGGCCGGGTGATCGGCGCGTTTGAAGGCCGCCTGATCGCCTATGGCATTCTCCAGCACGACCATTCCCCCGCCGATGATCCGCGGCCGGAACTGGGCCTCGCGCCGGGTGCGTCCGTCGGCCGCCTCGCGGGTGCCTCGGTGGCCCCCGCGTTCCGCGGCCGCGGCCTGCAGCGCATCACCATCGCCGCCCGGGTCGCGATGGCGCCGCCCGACATGGCTTTGTTCTCCACCGCCGCGCCGGTGAACACGCCAAGCTGGGCGAGCCTGCTGGCCGAGGGGTTTCCCATCCATGGCGTGGTGCAGCGCTATGGCGGCTATCTGCGCTACATGATGGTGCGTGACGGGGCCACCTACGACCCGGCCCATGCGGTGACCGTCGATCCTGCCAACCTGCCGCTGCAGGAAGAGCTGTTTGCGAAAGGCTGGCACGGCTTCGCCCGGACGCGCCTCGCCTGCGGCGCACCGGGAATCCTGTTCGCGCCGCCGCAGCCGAGATTGACATGATGCCCGGGCGTTCCTCGGCCACGCGCCCCTCCCCCTCCTTTCGGAAGCCGCCCGGCGGCAAGCCATGAGCAACTCCCTGCCCACGGACGCGCAGATCCGCGGCTCGCTCCGCATTGATGCGAACATCGATGCCATCGCCACTGCGACCGAATGGCTCGGCGGCATCGCGGAGGCGGAGGAGTGGCCGGCGCCGCTCCAGTTCGGGCTGGAGCTGAGCGTCGAGGAAGCCCTCGCCAACGTCATCTCCTACGCCTTCGCCGGCCTGTCCGAGCCTGCCATGATCCGACTAGATTTTCTTCACCTGGACGGGGGTCGCCTGGGCGTTCGGATCGTCGACAACGGCATTCCCTTCGATCCCACCAATGTCGCCGCTCCGGATATTCCCGAGAGCGTCGAGGATGCCAAGATCGGCGGCCACGGGGTGCAATTGATGCGGCACTTCCTGGAGAGCCTGACCTATGCCCGCGAAGGCGGCGAAAACCACCTTGTCCTCGTGACCAAGCCGAAGACCGCCTGACCATGGCCTCCTCTCGAAAAGTGCGCAAATGCTGATCCTGGCAGGGCTGCTCGCCGGCCTCGGACTGCTGTTCATCGGCCTGAAGCTCATGAGCGTCCATCTTCAGCAGGCCATGGGCCGGCGGGTGCGCACCATGCTGAAGGCGGCAACGCGCTCCTCGATCTCCGGCTTCTTCTGCGGTGCGTTCGCGGGTGCGGGGGCGCAATCCTCCAATGCCGTCACGCTGATCGCGGGCAATCTGGTGCGCGGCGGCGTGTTCACCACCCGTGACGCCATCCCGGTGGTCGCCGGCGCCAATGTCGGTACCTCCGCTTTGGTGTTCATCGCCTCCATCGACATGCGCATCGCGGTGCTGTTCCTGATCGCTCTGGTGGGCATGACCTACCAGCTGCGCCTCGACCGGCGGCCGAGCTGGCGCGACTGGATGGGCGTGACCCTCGGCCTCGCGCTTTTGTTCCTCGGGCTCGACTTCATCAAGTCGGCCCCCAAGGGCATCGACGTCGCCGAGGCGGCCGCAGCGTTCTCCAATGGCATCACGCCGCTCCTCGGGCTCGCATTGGGCTTCGTCGTGGCGGTCATCACCCAGTCCGCCTCCACCGCAACCATTCTGGCCGTCGCCGCCACGCATGCACACATGCTGGGCCTGGAGGATGCCTTCTATCTCATCCTCGGCGCCAATTTCGGCTCCGGCATCGCGACCCTCCTGACCTCCGGCGGCCTCGTCGGCATCGGCAAGCAATTGTGCTTCGTCCATATCCTGGTGAAGGGCGTCGGCTGCATCATCGTGTTTGCGGTGTGGCAGGCCGCCAATCTCGCCGGATGGGACAGCCCCGCGATCCTGGCGCGTCTCGGCGGGGGGGAGCCTGCCCTCTCCATCTCCCTGCTTTTCCTTGCCCTGCAGGTCAGCGGCGGTCTGGTGGTGACGGGGCTGCGCGGGCTTAGCGAAAAGATCGCGGTCGCCCTTAGCCCGGCCTCCGTGGAGGACCGCGTCTCACGCCCGCATTTCATCCACGATTCGGCGATCCGCGATCCCTCCACCGCTCTCGACCTCGCCGCCCGCGAAACCGACCGGCTGGTAAGCCTTCTTCCCGACCTGCTGCCCGACCTTGACCAGCGCACCGCCGGTGCCGCCAAGGAGCGTTCTGTCCTGTGGCACGGATCGACCAGCATCGCCGCCACAACCGGACAGTTCGTCGTGCGGGTGATCGAGCGCCGTCTTGGCCGCGAGGATCTCGACCTTGCGCTCCATATTCAAGAACAACTCGACATTGTGAAATTCCTGCAGGACACGCTGCACGAATTCTCCGACGTGGTGGAAGAGTTCAAGGATGTGCCGCCGCTCGCCTTCAACCTCTCGGAGGCGCTGCGGACCATCGTGCTGTCTCTGGTGGACGCGCGCGACGGCAGCGGCGAGGATTTCGATATATTGATCGCTCTGACGGCGGACCGCAGCGACCTGCTGGACCGCATTCGCCGCGCCCTTGCCGCTTCGAGCCTGGGTTCGGGCGAGGACGCACGCAAGCTGCTGCTGGCAACCTCGATGTTCGAGCGCGCCGTATGGCTGGTGCGGCGGCTCGCAGTGGCGTTGCGCCCGGATGCGAATGGCGATAAGTCCGCAGCAGCACCCAAAACAGCGAACCTGGAAGTGGCTCATGCAGATTGAGCGGGAACAAACCGGCGAAGACGTTCTGCTGAAAGTGGTCGGCCGGCTCGACACGCCGAACGCCAAGCCGTTCGAGGCAAGCCTGCTGGACGTGGTGAACACCACCGGTGGCGGGATCGTCGTGGACCTGGCCGGCGTGGTCTATGTTTCATCCTCGGGCCTTCGCGCCCTTCTGGTGGCCGGCAAGGCGATGCGCACCGCCAAGCGCAAGCTTTCGCTCAAGTCGCTTCAGCCGCAGATCCGGGAAGTGTTCGATATCTCGGGCTTCTCGACCCTGTTCGAGATCAGCTGAGGTCAAGACCGACTGAGCCTGGCGGGCGCCCTGGCGCCGGATCCGATCAGATTGAACCAATCTGATCGGTGAACCCGCCTCTAAACTTAAGTGAAAAGAACGTTTTCCCGACCAGCCTGCTGCGAGATTTGGTCGGAACTTTCTCGAGCCGGCGCTCTCCGTGCTTCAGTGCTTGGCTCCGCCGGCCCCGATATTGTCGGAAAACGCCAGCACCAAGCTCGACCCGACGAACACCACATGGATGATGACCAGCCACATCAGGTTCGTCGTATCCATGCCGGCTTCGAGATTCATGAAGGATTTCAGAAGCTGGATCGCCGAGATGGCGACGATGGAGGCCAGCAGCTTCTGCTTCAGCCCGCTGAAATCAACGCGCGTCATCCAGTCCGGCCAGTCGGGATGGCCGTTGGGGTCGATCTTCGAGACGAAGTTCTCATAGCCCGAGAAGATCACGATCAGCACCAGATTGCCGGTGAAGGTGAGATCCACCAGGGTCAGGATGCCGAGGATGGTATCCGATTCCGTGGCCTCCAGGGCGTGCAGCACGAAATGCAGCAGCTCATGGCCGAACTTGAACAGCAGCACCAGCAGCGCGACCACAAGGCCGAGATAGAACGGCGCCATCAGCCACCGGCTGCGGAAAAGAATGCTTTCGAGGCCCCGCTCCAGCATGATCAACCCGTCCCGGCTTCGTCGCATCGCAGCATGGGTGCCACGCGGCACGACGCAGGGCAAGGGTTTCCGCTCGGGCAGCGCTGAAGGCGGCGGCGCACCGCCGCGAATTCAGTCGCGGCGGGAGGAGACAAGGCCACGATAGGCCTCGATCACCTGGCTGTCGTCGGCGCGGCCCAGGCCCTGGGCGGAGGCAGCGAGGAACATCTGCTGGGCCAGCGCGGCCAGCGGCGTCGGCGCCTTGGCCCCCCGGCCAGCCTCCAGCACGATGCCGAGGTCCTTCACGAAGATGTCCACCGCGCTGGTCACCTTCCCGTCGTCGGCCGCCATGCGGGGACCGCGATTGTTGAGCATCCAGCTTGATGCCGCGCTCTCGCCGAAGATCTCCAGCAATTGCGGCAGGTCCAGCCCGGCGCGCTCGGCCAGCGACAGGGCTTCGGCGGCGGTGGCGATATGCACGCCGCACAGAAGCTGGTTGATGGTCTTCACCATGGCGCCCTGCCCCGGCGCGTCGCCGACCCGGAACAGGCGGCTGCCCATGGTCCGCAGCACCTCCTCGGTGCGGGCGTAGAGCGGATCGGGAGCACTGGCCATGACGGTCAGGGCGCCGCTCTGCGCGCCCACCACACCGCCGGAGACCGGCGCATCCACGAGGCCCCTCTGCGACAGGGCGAGGCGCGTCGCCATGGCTTGCACGCGCGGCGGGGAACAGGTGGAGCACAAGATCACCGCCCCGTCCGCCGCCAGCGCGTCCGCCGCGCCGGCCTCGAACAGCACCTGCTCGGCCTGGTCGGCGTTCACCACCATCAGCACCAGAAGCTCGGCGCCTTTCGCCGCATCGGCGGGGGAGGCGGCCACCCGGCCGCCATCGGCAGCAAAGGTCGAAAGCGCCGCTGCGTTGAGATCGAAGCCGGCCACCTCATGTCCTGCGGCAACCAGATGCTGGGCCATGGGCAAGCCCATGGCGCCAAGCCCGACAAATCCGATCCGCATGTCTTATTCCTTCACCGCGCCGGTCATGGACGAGACGTAATAGTCCACGAAGAACGAATAGAGGATCACGACCGGCAGTGAGCCGATGAGCGCACCTGCCATCAGCGCCCCCCATTCGTAGACGTCCGACCGCACAAGCTCGGTCAGCACCCCCACCGGCACGGTCTTGTTCTCCGAAGACTGAATGAAGGTGAGGGCGTAAATGAACTCGTTCCACGACAGGGTGAAGGAGAAGATGCCGGCCGAGATCAGGCCCGGCACGGAGAGCGGCAGCAGCACCTTGGTCAGGATCTGCCAGCGCGAGGCGCCGTCCATCAGCGCGCACTCCTCCAACTCGTAGGGGATGGAGCGGAAATAGCCCATCAGCAGCCAGGTGGAGAACGGGATCAGGAAGGTCGGATAGGTGAGGATCAGCGCCAGCTTGCTGTCATAGATGCCGAGGTGGAACACCATCAGCGCCAGCGGGATGAACAGGATCGACGGCGGCACCAGATAGGCCATGAAGATGCCGAGCCCGACCCAGCGCGAGCCATGGAAGCGCATGCGCTCGATGGCATAGGCGGCGAACACCGAGGCCACCAGCGAGATCGCGGTCGCGCACACCGACACCAGGATCGTGTTCCAGAGCCAGCCGGGATAGGAGGTCTCGAACAGCAGGTATTTGATGTGATCGAGCGTCGGCTCCCACACCCAGAGCGGGGAGTAATTGGTGTAGTCGGTGAGCTGCCAGTTCGGCTTGATGGCAGTCAGCGCCATCCAATAGAACGGGAACAGCAGCACGAACACGAACACCAGCAGCGGCAGCATCACGGTGATGAGGCGCTTGGGCAGGCTGTCGAGATAGCTCATGCCGGTGGAATTGTCGGTGACGCCTTGATCGGTCATGGCCGGCACTCCGCGCGGGCAGGAGAAAAGGGGACGGGGCAGGTCATGATCATGAATCCCCCCCGCCCTGCTGCCACTTGCGGCGTTGCAGCCCGAAAAAGCTGAACAGGATGGCGGAGAGCAGGAACGGGATCATCGCCACCGCGATGGCCGCGCCCTCGCCCAATTGCCCGCCGGGAATGGCACGCTGGAACGACAGCGTCGCCATGAGGTGGGTCGCGTTCAGCGGCCCGCCGCGGGTGAGCACATAGATCAGCTGGAAATCGGTGAAGGTGAACAGCACCGAAAACGTCATCACCACCGCGATGATCGGCGAGAGCATGGGCAGCGTGATGTAGCGGAAGCGCTGCCAGCCGCTCGCCCCGTCCAGCGTCGCCGCCTCGTGCAGGGACGCGGGAATGGTCTGGAGCCCCGCGAGCAGCGAGATCGCGACGAAGGGAATGCCGCGCCAGACATTGGCCGCGATCACCGACATGCGGGCATTCGTGGTATCGCCGAGGAAATTGATGTTGGTGGAAATCAGCCCGAGCCGCATGAGCGCCCAGGAGATGACCGAGAATTGCGCGTCGAAGATCCACCAGAAGGCGATCGCCGAGAGCACGGTGGGCACCACCCAAGGCAGCAGCACGATGGCGCGGAAGAAGCTCTTGAACGGCAGATTCTCGTTCAGCAGCAAGGCGAGCCACAGGCCGAGCGCGAACTTCAGGATCGAGGCGCCGACGGTGTAGATCAGAGTATTGAAGACCGAGAGCCAGAAGATGCTGTCGCCCCACAGCGATTCATAATTCTCAAGGCCGATGAACACGCCGTCCCGGCCGATGCGTGTATCGGTGAAGCCGAGCCATACGCCGAGGCCGAGCGGATAGGTCAGGAAGAAAATCAGGAACGCGGCGGCCGGCAGCAGGAACAGCAGGCCCAGCACATGCCGGCCCTGGCCTATGCCCGCCCACCAAGACCGCAAATTGAACCCGGGCGCAGCTCGCGCCGACACTTCAGTCATGAACTCGCTCTCCCTGAACCCGCAAAAGCACGTGTGGGCTGGCCCTGAAAACGCTCTCCCGCGTGCGGGAGAGGAAGGGGAGGACCGGCTTCGGGCGTCGCGGAAGGCCTTGCCGGCTATTCCCGCGCCGCCGGCCCGAACGGAGCCGGCGGCGCGGGGCCGATCACCTGCGATAGATGCGGTTGGCTCGGGTTTCCGCCCGCTTGGCGGCTTCTTCGGGCGTGCGCTGGCCGGTGGCGGCTTCGGCCACCATGTCCACCACGATCCAGTCGGCCATCGCCGCGGCCGAGTGTGGGCCGAGCGGGCCGGCATAGCCGTTCGGGCGCAGCAGTTCGGAGGCCTTCGCATAAGGCGCGTGGTTGGGATCGGAGGTCCACACCGGATTGCTCGCAAACGCCTTGAGCGTCTGGCAGCAATAGGCGCTGGCGCCCTGGATCCAGGCGTTCATCTGCGGCGCGTCGAACATGAAGGCCATGTAGGCCTGGGCCGCCTGCGGGAACTTGGAATATTTGAAGATGCAGGCCGAGGTGGTCTGCGTCAGCTCCGCCACGCCGCCGGGGCCGACCGGCATGTTGGTGGTCTTGATGTCCGCGGCCATGTCGGCGAGCTTGGGGTCGTTCTTCGCTGCGTAATAGAGCGACACGCCGTTGGC